>JALRFT010000216.1 GCA_023261915.1 Acidimicrobiales bacterium
AAGATTTTCGGCCGCGGTCCGGGCTTCAATGCCACGACGGATCCCATCGTGCGGATCGAGGCGGGAAAATTGCGCCGCGATCTCGAGACTTATTACCTGAAAAGCGGGCGCCGTGACCGTCTGCGCATTGCCTTGGCCAAGGGCGCCTACCGCGCGGTCTTCACCCGCCAAGAGGACGAGACGGGCCGGTCGGCCGGTCTGCCGCGCGGGAGCGTGGCGCTTCTGCGCGCGGCGTTGCTCGGTTTGGCCCGGGCAGACCGGGACTCCGCGGCGATCGACTGGGCGAGGCCTTCGACGATGGCGGTCTTGCCCACACCGGGCTCACCGATCAGCACCGGGTTGTTCTTGGTGCGACGGCTCAACACCTGCATCACGCGCTCGGCCTCGCGGTCACGACCGATGACGGGGTCGAGTTTCTTCTCCCGTGCCAGTTGGGTCAGGTTGCGACCGAACTGATCGAGCACCAGCGAGCCGGACTGGGTTTGCTCACCCGATCCGCCCCCGGTGGTGGCACCGGCCTTCTCCGCCGCCGGGCCGGAGTAGCCGCTGAGCAACTGGATGACCTGCTGACGCACACGCGACAGGTCGGCCCCGAGCTTGACGAGCACCTGGGCGGCGACACCCTCGCCTTCACGGATCAGACCCAAGAGGATGTGCTCGGTACCGATGTAGTTGTGACCCAACTGCAGCGCCTCACGCAGCGACAGTTCAAGGACCTTCTTGGCGCGAGGTGTGAAGGGGATGTGACCGCTGGGTGAGGACCCACCCTGTCCGATGATCTCCTCCACCTGGCTGCGGACGGCCTCAAGCGAGATGCCGAGCGACTCGAGCGCCTTGGCGGCGACACCCTCACCCTCGTGGATCAACCCCAACAGGATGTGCTCGGTCCCGATGTAGTTGTGATTGAGCAGGCGCGCCTCTTCTTGGGCCAACACGACGACCCGACGGGCCCGGTCTGTGAATCGCTCGAACACGTTGCTCTTTGTCCTCCCGATGGGGGGTTTCCATGCGAAAACCCTTGGGTGGTTAGTAGAGCGAGTGTATCGGCCACCCGTGACTTCGCACGGTCCCCGGCCGGGGCAAATCTGTGCCGCCAAACGCCTCCCGGGAACCTTTCGCCCGGTTTCCCGTCTCCGAGAGGGTTCCCCTACGCTCGGAGGCGTGGCCACAACGACTTCTCTCGCCGCCATGCCGGTCGTCCAGGGCGATCTGACGCGTGTCGAAGAAGCGCTGGCCGCCTCGGTGCGGGCCGACGACCCCTTCCTGACCGAGGTCGTAAGCCACCTTCTTTCGGCCGGCGGCAAGCGGGGACGTCCCCTGTTCGCCCTTGCGGCAGGAGCCTGCGCCGCACCGGCAATCACCTCCGCCCCCAACGAGGTCGTCATGGGTGGCGTGGCCGTGGAGCTCGTCCACCTCGGTTCGCTCTACCACGACGACGTGATGGACGAAGCGACGACACGACGGACCGTGGAGAGCGTGAACGCCCGTTGGGGCAACCTGACGGCCATCCTCGCCGGTGACTTCCTGTTGGCCCGAGCGTCGGAGATCGCCGCGGAGCTCGGCACCGAGGTGGCGGCGTTGCTCGCCCGCACCATCGCCCGACTCTGTGAAGGCCAGGTCCTCGAATTGCAGAGCACCTTCAACGCCGTGCGCACCGAAGAGGCCTACCTGCAGTCCATCGACGGCAAGACGGCCGCACTGTTCGGCACGGCCAGCCGCATCGGCGCCATCGTGGCCGGCCTCGATCGCACCCAGATCGACGCCCTCACATCCTTCGGACGCGACTACGGCATGGCCTTCCAGATCGTCGACGACGTGCTCGACCTTTCGGCCACGACCGAACAGCTCGGCAAGCCTGCCGGTCACGATCTCTTCGAGGGCGTCTACACGCTGCCGGTGCTGCGGACCCTCGCCAACGGCGGCAGCGCCGCCGAAGAACTGCGCGACATCGTCGGTCGCATTCCCTCCCAGGCCGAGGTGGACCGGGCCCGCGACCTCGTGCGGGACACCGGCATGGTCGCCTCGGCCCTCGACACGGCGGCAGAGTTCGTTGACGCCGCCTGTGCTGCCCTTGACACGGTCGGCGAGTGCGAGGCCACCGAGGCCCTCGCCGCCCAAGCCCGCCTGCTGGTCGACAGCGGCCGGGCTGCTGCTGCTGCCGCCTGACGCTCGGACCCTCCGCGAGGACCGGGGATCTCGACGACGTTGTCGCGGAACTCGAGCACGACCTGGTTGAACGTTCCGG
>JALRFT010000235.1 GCA_023261915.1 Acidimicrobiales bacterium
ACGAGCACGCGGCCGACACTATCTCGGCCGGCCGGGGGCTCTGCCGGGAGTCGGCCGTCCGTTATCTCGCCGAGCAGGCTCCGGCGGCGGTCGGGGACCTTGTCGACCGCGGGATCGACTTCGACCGCGACCAGTCCGGCAGCGCACCCGCACCCATCGGAGAAGTGGCCCGCCGAATGGGTCGCCGGGACCGTCGACGGGTCGTCGGCCGATCCCGACTGGCCAGTGTCGGGGGAGACGGCCGGGCGGCACTTGCCTCAGCCCCCACCGTTGTCACCGGGACCTTTGACAATCGCCGCACGCGGGGTAGCCGCACCAGACGGTGATCGCGCCCCGCAACGGCCCGCTGACGGCCCACGAGATAGGAGAGCAGCGCGAACGCCGCCAACGCTGACACCAGGGCGAAGCTCACCTCGAGAGGCAGGACGACGGCAGTAGGGACGAGCGCACCGAACACCCAGATCAGCTGGAAGCGGGTTTCGAAACGGGCGAAGGATCGACCCCGGTTGGCGTCGGGGGCATCCCGCTGCACCAGGGCGTCAAAGGCCTGCTTGCCGACGTTCGACGTCGCACCCACCGCACCCGACAACAGTGTCGCCCCCACACCGAGGGTCACGGCGCTGCCATCGGCGAGGAGACCGATGAGCACCGAGAGCAGCCCGATGGCGACCGTGACTGCCAAAGAGATGGCGAGGATCCGCTCCTCGGAGAACCGACGCCGCAGGATGGGCGAAATCAGCGAACCGATCAGGAACCCCGCCTGGGCGCCGATGGCGGCGAACACGATCAACAGACCCTGGTCGTTGTCCTTGGCGTAGAAACCAACCTGGAAGACGAGGAATCCGACGATGAAGCGCACCACACCCATGGAGGTGGCCGCCACGAGGATCCCCGTGCTGCGCAACTCGGCGATCTCCACGGCGTCAGGAGGTGCAGCGGCCACCCGGGTGGGGGGCAGTTGGGCGGCGGCCACCGCACACCCCACGAACACGACCGCGGCGAGACCGAGGATCCACGCCGAACCCCCGAGCCACAGCATCAGAATCGCCGGGCCACCGGCGAGCACGGCTGTCACGCCACTGAGCAACGCCAGACGGGAGTTGGCCGTGACGAGCTCGGCGTCGTTGTGCACGGTCGTGGGCACCACCGCCCCACGAGCGATGAGGTATCCCTTGGACAACACGAGAAACAGCAACGCCTCGATGTAGAAGAGCCATAGATCCCGGTGCCAGATGATGAGGACGCACAGCACCGCCCGGGCCACGGCAATGCCGAGGATCATCCAGCGACGACCGCCCCGGGCTCGATCGAGCAATGGTCCGAGCAACGGAGCCGCTACGGCGAAAGGGGCAATGGTGAAGACGAGCAGGAGCGCCACCCGACTGCGGGCGGCGTCGAAATCGGTGACCGAAAAGAACACCGTGCCCGCCATCGCTGCGGTGAACAGCGTGTCCCCGGCCACCGAGAGGGCGTGGGTCCGCGCCAGCCGGGTGAAGGGGCTGGGCACCCACGGCCGACGAGGGTCGGGGCGGACACCGACGGGGGAAGCGGTCGTCACGGACCCATCGTAGGGGGGTGGCACGACGTCACCGCCGTCGCCACCCAATCTCACTCCGAGGGCTGGAACTTGTACCCGAGACCGCGGATGGTCACGATCCGATCCGGTTTGGCAGGGTCAGGTTCGATTTTGGCCCGGAGGCGCTTGATGTGGACGTCGAGGGTCTTGGTGTCCCCCACGTAGTCAGCCCCCCAGATCCGGTCGATGAGCGTGTCACGGGTCAGCACCCACCCCGCATTGTCGAGCAGCAAGGCCAGTAGCTCGAACTCCTTCAGGGGGAGTCGGACCTGCTCGCCACGGACCGTGACCTCGTGACGCTGATGGTCGATACGCACGTCGCCCGCCTCCACGACCGCCGACGGCTCGGTTCCCGCCGGAGCGGGATCCGCCGACCGGTCACCGCCGTGGCGGCGCAACACGGCACGCATACGGGCCACCAACTCCCGCAACCGGTAGGGCTTGGTGACGTAGTCGTCGGCCCCGACCTCGAGACCCACGACCGTGTCGATCTCGGCCGCCTTGGCCGTGACCATGATGATGGGGACCGACGAACGGGACCGGAGCTCACGACACACGTCGATACCGCTGATGCGGGGCAACATGACATCCAAGAGCACGAGGTCGGGCTGAATGGCGTCGAATACCTCAAGGGCCTCAGCCCCATCGGAGGCAACCGAGACCTCGAAGCCTTCACGGCGGAGACCGACCGTGAGTGCCTCGACGAAAGATTCCTCGTCCTCGACGAGCAGTACCGAGGTTGGCCGTGTCGCCATCAGTCACGCCCTCCGGGTTGGCTGGTCATTGCAGCCGGAAGGGAGAGCGTGAACGTGGACCCCTCCCCCAGGCGCGACTCGACACGAACCTCGCCCCGATGGTTGGCGGCAACGTGGCGCACGATGGACAGCCCTAAACCAGTGCCGCCGGTTTGACGGGAACGGGCCTGGTCGACTCGGTAGAAGCGCTCGAAAACCCGCTCCATGTCCTTGGTGGGAATCCCGATCCCGGCATCAGTCACGGCGAGTTCCACCGAACCGTTCACGCGCACCGCTGAGACCCTCACGGTCGATCCTTCATCGGAGTATTTGGTGGCATTATCGAGAAGATTGTGCAACGCCGATACCACCTGACGGCGATCGGCGAGCACTGCGACCTCCGCAGTGGTCTCCACGACCTCAAGATGGATCTTGCGCTGTGCGGCAGCCGGTCCAACTCGATCGAGGGCCTCCGCCACGATGGCGGCGACAGCTACGGGACCGTACTCAGACGACTCGTCACCTTCGATCTGGCTCAGTGCCAGGAGATCATCGATGGTGTTCGCCACCCGGGAGGCCTCCGTAACCATCCGCTCTGCTAGACGACGATTCAGCTCTGGATCGGTCTCGGCAGCGATGGTCTCGGCGAGGAGGCTCAAGGCACCAACAGGAGTCTTCAGTTCGTGACTGATGTTGGCGACGAAGTCCCGCCTGACATCTTCCAGGCGCCGACGATCAGTGAGGTCCTCAACCTGAGCCACCGCCCCCACCAGTTCACCTCCGGTGACGAGTGGCGAGGCGGTGACGACCAGCACGCGCCGAGGTGGACCGAACAGGTCAACGGTGCGTTGCATCACCTCACCACCGACGGCGGCAGCCAGAACCTCAGTGATGGCGGCCTCCACAAGGGCCTCGCCGTGTCGGGCTCCCTGGAACTCGGTCGCTGCCTCGTTGCAGAAGAGCACGGTGCTGCGGGTATCCGTCACGAGCACACCCCGATTTAGGGCGTCGAGCGCTCCCCTCAGCCGACCGACGATCTCTGACGCTTCGTCCGCCCGGCGCTCGTCAAGGGAAAGGGCTGAGATCACCAACTGGACGGATCGCTCGAGTTCATCAGAGCCACCCGAGTCGACCTCCGTCGAGACACCCCTCCTCGTCGCAAGCTCCTCGATGCGACGGGCAAACCCACGCAGGCGACGACGATTGGCCGAGAGTGCCACTGTGGTGCCAACAACCCCCCCTACCACCACGCCGAGGAGCGCCAGCGCAGTCGTCATGAGGGTGACGGACCCCCATTAGGGTCGACACCGTTCACCCGAAGTTCACCGGTCATGGGCCCACCCTCCGAACGACGGGCACGAGCCTCGAGACGAGCGGCGCCAGCGTGCTCGGGAAGCCATCCGGTAACCATGTACTGCACCCGATCGCCGATGTTCACGGCGTGATCACCAACCCGCTCGTAGTAACGACCGATGAGCGCCAGTTGGACTGCCGGTTGCAGATCCATGGTGTCACCCTGATACGACTCGAAGATGGCCTGGATGAAGTCCTCATGGAGGTCGTCAAGACGATCGTCCATGTCGTCGAGGGCGGCGGCAAGGCCAGCGTTGCGCTCTGCATAGGCATCCACACAACGCTTGAAGAGGCGAGCGGCCTCCTCGCTCATCTTCTCAATGAGACCGCGCAGCCGAGGCGCGAGATCAGCACCATACATCCGTCGCGCTGCCTTGGCGACGTTGACCATGAGGTCTCCTGAACGTTCGATCTCGGAACTGAGCCGAAGAGCAGTGATGATGCTCCGGAGGTCGGTTGCCATGGGCTGCTGCAGAGCCAACAGTTGGTAGCAACGCTCCTCAATCTCAAGCGACAAGACGTCAAGATAATCATCGTCCTCAATGACCGATTGGGCAGCGGCCATGTCACCGTTGAGCAGGACGTCGGTTGCTCGCGGGATGGTCTCAGTAACCATGGCGGCGAGTCGAACCACCTCGGCTTGGACCTGATCAAGCTCTTGGTGGAATGGGGAATGGCGTTCAGGCATGGGTTCATTGTCGCGGCTCGACCGCTGTTGGGCGCGATTCACCGGACTTCCACCGCCAGATGGGCGGAATCGCCACTGATCAGGTAGCGAACGCGGGCACCCAGAACAAGGGAGTGATCGGCAATTCGATCTAGGGATCGGGCGGCAGTAGTCAGGACGAGCGCCACCTCCACCGCATCAGGTCCCTGCAGCGCACGTATCCGCCGGGTCAACTGATCCATCGCCCGTTCCACTGCCGACGAGGGTCGAAGGAGGCTCTGGGCGAGACCCGGGTCGAGGGTTGCCCAGGACTCAACGGCGACCCGGTAGCGCTCCACGGACTCCTCGGCCAGCACCGTCACGATGGCGTGACTTTCAGCGTCTGCAGTGAGTCGGTGATGGTCGGGAGCGAGGTTGATGACCCGGAGCGCCAGATCCCCGATGCGTTCAAGTTCCCCAATCACCCGAAGCACCGAGACCACGAGCCGCAGATCGGTAGCGACCGGCGACTCGAGCCGAAGGATTGAGTAGCACCGCTCCGTAAGCGAAACGTTCATCGCATCGATCTCGTCATCGGTGGCATAGGCAGCGCTGCGCAAGGAGACGTCGCCCGTCTGAAGGACGCTCCGCATACGCTCGAGGTTCTCGTCGACACGCACGGCCATCAGCTCCACCTGTAGGCGAAGCTGCTCGAGTTCCTCCCGATAGGCGAGACGGGTGGGTCGATTGTCAGCCGAATCGACCGGTGACATACCTCTCGGTCCTCTCATCCTCAGGATTCGAGAAGATCTTGTCCGTCGGGGCGTACTCAACGAGGACTCCCGTGCGCACATCACTCACAGCATTGACCTCGGTCACGAAGAAGGCCGTGCGGTCACTCACCCGAGCCGCCTGCTGCATGTTGTGGGTCACAATGACGATTGTGTAGTCGTCCTTGAGCTCCATCATGAGATCCTCAATACGGGCTGTTGCCACGGGATCGAGCGCCGAACACGGTTCGTCCATGAGGACGACCTCCGGTTCCAC
>JALRFT010000269.1 GCA_023261915.1 Acidimicrobiales bacterium
GCAGTTGACGAAGCCGCCACACCTCATCACCGAGGACCATGAACGCCACGTCGGCCTTGTGACCCAACATGGCGACCGGAACCACCGTGTCCCCTGCTGCTTCCGCCTCCTTAACCGCTGCGGTGACTGCGGCGGCGTCCACCGTGGCACTGCGCCGACAGAACAGATGCAGGACCATGCGGCCGACCGACGGGGTGAGGGGGGTGCTCATGACCCCAGCCTACCGGTGCCGCCTGCACCGACGCCCAGCCGCTCGAGGGTGACGAGCGCGTTGTAATCGGGGATGGCGGTGTGCGGCTCACGATGGGATGGCCCGGCGGGGATCAGCACGTTGCCTTCAGGCCAGTGCACCTGCAGGGTGCCCACCGGCAGACGACTTAGTCGGGCGGTGCCAACCATTTCGCCGGTCCCCGACACGAGTCGCACCCGGTCGCCTTCGGCAACACCGAGGCGTCGTGCGTCGTCGTTGTCGATGTACACGGCGTCACGGCCGGCACCGGTCAGCGGGTCCCGTTCGGCGAACACCATGGAGTTGAACTGTTTGCCGCGACGTGTCGACACGACGAAGTTTCCGTCGGGGACGGTGGGTGTCGGTGGTTCCACCACGGAGAACCGGGCTCGTCCTGACGGGGTGGGGAACTCCCCGTCAGCACAGAGGTGTCGCCCACCCCACTGCACGGCGTCACCGGTGTCAGCGAGGGCTTCGATCCCGGCGTAGGTGGGTACGACGTGGGCGATCTCGGCGCGCAGATCGGCGTTCATGGGCCATGAGAATGCGGTCGCGAGATCGGGTCGCACCATTGATGCCACGGTGGCGAACAGTCGCCACTCGCTGCGGGCTTCACCGACCTGACGGGGGATCTCCGGGGAGAACGCCACGCGACGTTCGGTGGTGGTGGATGTGCCACCGCCTTCTTGTTCATACCGGGTCGCCACCGGCAACAGGATCACGTCGTCACCGGGGACGAGCATCTGGCTGCTGACGACCACGTCCTGGTGCACCCGCAACCCGATGCGACCCATCGCCGCCGCCACCCGGGGTGGGTCGGGCAGCACATCAAGGAAATTGCCTCCCGACATCCACAACACATCGAGATCACCAGCCTCGGCGGCCTCGACCATTTCGGGGGCGGTGAGTCCCTCAGCGTCGGGGACGGCGAACCCCCACTGTTCGGCGAGACGGGCGGCGTTGGCAGGGTTCACCTCAAGTCCACCGGGAAACGCTGAGGCGTACGCCCCCATCTCGGCCCCGCCCTGCACCCCCGAGTGACCGCGCAACGGCATGAGACCCGCCCCGTTACGACCAACGTTCCCTCGTGCCAGCGCCACGTTCACGAGGGCCTTGACCGTGTCGACCGAGGTGGGGTGCTGGGTGACCCCCATGGACCACAACACGATGGCACTTGACGCTTGTGCATACATCGTGACGAATCGTTCAAGTGTGACGGAATCGATACCAGCGAGCGCCAACAGGTCGTCAAGGGATGCCCCGGCGAGTTGTTTTTCAAGCGCTGCGAAGTCCTCGGTGTGGGCCTCGATGAAGGAATGGTCAACAGCGCCACGTTCGACGAGACGTTTGAGGACGGCGGTGGCGAGGGCCACGTCCCCGCCGGGCCGCACCGGGACGTGCAGGTCACACATCTTCGTGCCGAACAGTGCCGACTCGGGGCTCGACGGCACCCAGTAACGGTCGAGACCGGGTTCAAGGTACGGGTTCACCACCACGACCTTCGTGCCGTGATCGCGACGGGCTTCGAACAGGTACTTCATGAAAACCGGTTGGTTGTTGGCCGGGTTGGCACCCCAGATCACGACGAGATCACTCTCCAGGACGTCGACGAGAGAGTTGGTGCACGCCGCCACACCGATGGTTTCCCGCAGCGCCTTGGTGGATGGCGCATGACACACCCGGGCGGCCGAATCCACGGAAGCAATGCCGAGTGCCCGGGCCGCCTTGCCAGCCACGTAGTACGTCTCGTTCGTCAGACCCCGACTCGTCAGATAGAACGCGGTCCGAGCGGGATCGGTGACGCGGATGCGTTCGGCCACGGCGTCGAGAGCTTCGTCCCACGTGATCCGTCGGAATCCCTTGTCACCACGTCGACGGCGCATCGGATACGCCAAGCGGCCCATCTCGCGGAGCTCGGTGCTCGAGCGGGACTTCAACCACGAGACGTCGTGCAACACGGTGTGATCGAACGGGTCGGCACAGTTGACCTCGAGCAGTTTCAGTCGAGTGGTGCACAGGTGGATGCCGTCGAGCGTCCAGTCGTGCAGGCCCGCCACGCCGAGCGCACATCCGTCACAAACACCCTTGGAGAGGATCTGCCACGCTTTGCGCGGACTGTGTCGCACCGAAAGCGCGACTTTCGTCATCTCGGCGAGATGATTCGGTTTGGTGTGCCCGATTCCGTTGGGCGACAAACTCACCCAGGACGACGGGTTCCAGCGCCGTGGAGCCACGGCCGACTTCTTCATGTTCGGGCCGCGCAGCTTGCGCATCCGCTTCTGGATCGGCATCTGGCCACCCTCGAACCGGGTCCGGTCCTTCGCGCCCGACCTGGAGCCGTAGCCCTTCTGGCCGCGGCTGACCATTGGGCCCTCCCAACACTTTCACTTCATGCGGCCCCTGCCCACCACCGCTGACTGCCCTGCTCTCCGCACTCCCTCGCCGCTCAGCAGAAGCCTTGTCCTCGCCTCCTGGC
>JALRFT010000296.1 GCA_023261915.1 Acidimicrobiales bacterium
GATCGAGGTCCTCCATCCGGTCCAGTTCGACGAGGAAGGCGTCAACAATCTCGGTGAGTGAGACCTCGTAGAGATTCACCTGATCACGGAGGATCAGGTGGAGCAGGAGGTCGAATGGCCCCTCGAACACAGGTGTCTGCACCTCGTAACCCACGGCTCCCACCATAGAGGCCCCACCGAGGCTTGCTGCGCATGATCTGGAGTGCTCAGCGAGCCCAGACGCCTGCCCTAGCATCACCTCTTGTGACGAGGGTGTTCTCAGGAATCAAGCCGACCGGCCCGGTGCAGTTGGGCAACATGCTCGGCGCTCTCCGCACCTGGGTCGAGGACCAACATCGGGCCGACTCCTTCTACTGCGTGGTCGACCTCCACGCGCTGACCATCCCTCAGGACCCCGAAGTTCTCCGGCGGACCACGTTGGAACTCGCCCAACTCCTTTTGGCGGTGGGTATCGACCCGACCGTTGCCACCCTCTTCATCCAAAGCGACGTCAGTGAGCACACGGAGTTGGCATGGATGCTGGAATGCACCGTGTCCTTCGGCGAGTTGCGGCGAATGACCCAGTTCAAGGACAAGTCTGATGACGCTGAGTTCGTCTCGGCCGGCCTCTTCACCTACCCCGCCCTGATGGCCGCTGACATTCTTCTCTACGACTCCGACGAGGTCCCAGTAGGCGAAGATCAGCGCCAGCACCTTGAACTCACGCGGGACATCGCCACCCGATTCAACTCCCGCTTCGGAGAGACGTTCGTCGTTCCTCGGGCAACCGTGCCGAAGGTGGCGGCGCGAGTCATGGATCTCCAGGACCCCACCCGCAAGATGTCAAAGTCCGATGACTCGCCCCAAGGAACCATTCTCGTACTCGAGGAGCTCGGCCAGGTGGCCAAGAAGATTCGACGGGCAGTCACCGACACCGACAACGAGGTGCGCTTTGACCCTGTCGGCAAGCCCGGAGTGTCGAATCTGCTGTCCATCCTGTCAGCTTGCACGGGTGGCGACCCTGCACAGCTCGCTGATCAGTACGACCAATACGGACCGTTGAAGGCGGACGTGGCAGAGGCCGTCGTCGAATACCTACGCCCCATCCAAGAGCGCTACGCCGAGCTCGCCGCCGACCCGTCAGGTGTCCACGCACTGCTCGCTGCGGGAGCAGATCGAGCGAGGGCCTTGGCGGAGGCGAAGATGATCACCGTCCGCGATCGCCTCGGCCTGCCTGTCCGGTAGGTGTCAGACGCCGCTGGCGTGGGTGATGCAGTAGCGCGTCGCCGGCATGGCCTCGAGACGGGCGTCAGTGATCTCGTTGTCGCAGACCGCACAACGGCCGTACGTGCCCTCCGCCAGGCGAGCGATCGCTGCTTCCACATCGTCGAGCTGCTCCCGTAACTGCGAAGCCAGTGCTCGGGATTCACCCTGTTCGGCTGTGACCTGAGCGGTGTCGGCAAAGCCTTCATCGGCCCCAAGAGTCTGTTCCGACTCCTCAAGCCGGGTGATCTGCTGGGCGAGGGCGATCTGATCGTCACCGAGGTCGGCTCGCAGGCGATCAAAGAGCGCCTCCCGCTCTAGCGGGTCTTCATGGCCCTGCTCATGCTCTTGGCTCACAGAACGACTCTAGCCCGAGTTCTCACCATCGGACCGCCCTCGTTGGGCGACTTGGGACATGCGGGCACGTGGGTGGGCAAGGTCGTAGGCCGCCCGGAGGTGCGCCGCCGACACCTTTGTGTACACCTGGGTTGTGCCAATGGAGGCATGGCCCAATAACTCCTGAACGCTCCGCACGTCCGCCCCGTGATTCAGCATGTGGGTTGCACACGAGTGGCGCAAGGCATGCGGGCTGAGCTCGTCCTCGAGTCCGATGGCGCGCGCGTGGCGTCGAACGATGGACCATGCACTCTGGCGGCTCAGTCGTCCGCCACGCCGATTCAAAAATACCGCGGGGGCGTCAGCGCGTCGCGACCACTCGTCACTCACCCACGCGTCTCGACCTCCCGGGGCGAGCCAGTGGTCCAATGCCGCACTGGCTGCCCCCCCTAGGGGCACGACTCGTTCCTTCGCACCCTTACCGAAGAGACGCACTGTGCCGCCGATGAAATCCATATCGCCGAGCGAGAGGCCGACCGCCTCGGACACTCGGGCGCCAGTCCCATACAGGAACTCAAGGAGCGCCCGATCACGCCGGGCAGAGGGATCATCCCCCACCGGGGCTTCCATGAGGGCGACGACAACCTCTTCATCGAGAGCCTTCGGCAGGCCGGGGTTGACTCGAGGTTGCTCGGCCTCGGCGGTGGGGTCCACCTCGGAGATTCCCTCGGTCACCCGGAAGCGATAGAGGGAACGCACCGCCACTACACGCCGCGCCACCGTGGGAGCGGCTCGACCCTCCGATCTCATGACAGCGACCCAGTCATTAATGACCGCAGTGGATACGGCATCAAGGGAGCCGATCTGACGGTGATCCAGGTACGCCGTCCACGCCATCAGATCACGTCGATAAGCGGCGATGGTGGCGTTGGACCGTCCCCGCTCCACTGCGAGCCAGACGAGGAAATCCTCGGCGTCTGATCCGAGCGCCGCTGGGGGGGTCGAGTCGGTACTCACCCTCCGAGCCGCTCGCGAGCGAGCAGGAGCCCAATCATTGTCTTGGCATCTCGAATCCGGCCGGTTGCAATGAGCTCGGGGACCTCGTGCAGTCCCACGTGCGTGACCACGAGATGTTCCTCCTCGACCCCCTGACGGTCGTGAGGGGCGTGATGGAGACCGGTGGCGAGGTAGACAAAGGAGTGTTCGTTGCTGAAACCCGGGGAGTTGTGGAACTCCACGAGAAGGACGAACTCGTCCGCCTCGAGACCGACCTCCTCGAGCAGTTCCCTGCGAGCTGTGAGCTCAGGATCTTCCCCCGGCACGTCACGCTTGCCCGCCGGGATCTCAAGCAACTCTGAATCAACTGCCGCCCGGTACTGACGTATCAGGGTCACCCGGCCGTGATCGTCCACGGCGACGACGGATACGGCACCAGGGTGCACGACTACCTGACGATGATGACTCACGCCAGTGGGGTCCACGACGTCAAGATCGTCCACACCGATGACTGGCCCGGTCAGTACCCGCCTGCGACTGGCGATCGTGAAGTCCGCCACGGCGACCTCAGCGGGTCACTGATTGCTCGTCATCGAGGTTGATGAGGTGCGGATTCCGCCCCTCGGCCCGCTCCAGGGCTGCAGCCACGAAACTCTCAAAAAGGGGAGCCGGTCGGTCGGGTCGACTCTTGAACTCAGGGTGGGCCTGGGTTCCAATCCAGAAGGGATGGTCCGCCAACTCGACGAACTCGACGAGACGACCATCGGGTGAGGTCCCTGAGCAGATCAGACCTGTCTCTTCCAGCCGGGCCCGGTAGCGACTGTTGAACTCATAGCGATGACGGTGCCGCTCGCTCACCACCTCACGACCATAGATCTCAGCGACCTGAGATCCGGGCTGGAGTTCTGCGATGTAGGCCCCCAGCCGCATGGTTCCACCCATGTCGGTGACATCCCGCTGCGAGGCCATCAGGTCGATGACGGGGTGAGGAGTCTGTGGATCGAACTCGCTGGAATGGGCGCCCGTGAGTCCGGCCACGTTTCGGGCGATGTCGATGACCATCACCTGCATCCCGAGACAGAGACCCAAACATGGAATTCGCTCACTGCGGGCGTAGGCCGCCGCAGCAATCTTGCCCTCCACCCCCCGCTCACCGAATCCACCTGGAATGACGATGCCATCAAGGTCACGGAGGCGTCCCGCCGCCAGGAGGCCTTCGACCTCCTCTGCCTGGATCCATTCGATCTCAACATCTGCGCCGTGGTTGAATCCGCCGTGCTTCAACGCCTCGACGACTGAGAGGTAGGCGTCGGGGAGACTTACATATTTCCCAATGACGCCGACGCGCACCGGAGTGGTTGCGTTCTCCACCCTGTTGACCAGCGCCTCCCACTCACTCAGATCAATGGGAGCACCGCGGAGACCGAGTTGCTGGCACAAGAGCGTGTCAAGGCCCTCCTCGTGGAGCACGAGAGGTATTTCATAGAGGTTCCGAGCGTCAGCAGCGTTAACGACGCCATCAACAGGGACATCACAGAGGTTTGAGATCTTCCGCTTGAGTTCGGGTGAGATCGGTGCCTCGCTGCGACACACAATGGCGTCGGGCTGGATTCCCCGGCTGCGCAGCTCGGTCACCGAATGCTGCGTCGGCTTGGTCTTCTGCTCCCCCGACGGTCCGATGAAGGGCACAAGGGTGACGTGAACGTAGAACACGTTGTCCCGGCCGACGTCAAGGCGAAACTGCCGGATGGCCTCAAGGAACGGGAGAATCTCGATATCACCAACGGTGCCACCGATCTCGGTGATGACGACATCGACCTCGTCGCCCGCAAGCTTTGAGATCCTTCGTTTGATCTCATCGGTGATGTGGGGGATGACCTGAACGGTGCGGCCGAGGTACTCGCCGCGGCGTTCAGCGGCAATGACCGAGGAGTAGATCGATCCCGTCGTGGCGTTCGAGTCACGCGAGAGGTTCTCGTCGATGAATCGCTCGTAGTGCCCAAGATCGAGATCGGTCTCGCCCGCATCGTCGGTGACGAAGACCTCGCCATGTTCGAACGGGTTCATCGTGCCCGGATCCACGTTCAGGTAAGGATCGAGCTTCTGCATGGTCACCCGAAGGCCCCGGGCTTTGAGGAGTCGCCCGAGTGACGAGGCGGTCAGGCCCTTGCCCAACGAACTGGCGACACCACCAGTGACGAAGACGTGCTTGGTCATCGGATCGACGCCCTCCCGCACCCTGTCTGATGGGGCGCCACACTGGCCAGGTTCAAGAACCCGGCCTGGCCCACCCGGTTCGCTCCGGGACCAGAGGCACCACATCCACCCACGACGGTGAAACGGTAGCGCGGTGGGCACCCACCTACGCGCATGACCGGGTCACCACGATCGATCGAGCAACTCGGCGGCATGCTGACGAGCTGTTTCGCTCTCCGGGCTGCCTGACAGCATGCGAGCGATCTCCTGCTCCCGTGCTGATCGCTGGTCGAGCACGCTGATGGAAGTCCGGGTCGTCCCCCCATCAACAGTCTTGGAGAGTTGGGCATGGTGTGAGGCCCGCGCAGCGACCTGGGCAAGGTGGGTGACGACGAGGACCTGTCGCTCCTCGGCCACTCCTCCCAGAGCCTGAGCGACCATCAGAGCAGCCTCCCCTCCAATGCCGGCGTCAACCTCGTCGAATACCGCCACTGGGGGGCCACCGGAGAGGACCAGCCGCAGGGCGAGCATGGTTCGTGACAATTCACCACCGGAGGCGACCTTGGACAAGGGGCCGAGCGGAACGCCGGGATTCGTCGCGATCTGAAAGACGACCAGATCCCCTGCGTCGGGGGCGTCCCCCTGACTGGTGCCGACATCGACCGAAAACCGGACCTGAGGCATCCCGAGAAGGCTCAGATGGCCCTCGATGGCCCGAGCGAGGACAGGAGCGGCCGTTCGTCTCGCTTCGGCCACGTGTGCTGCCGCTGAGGCCCATCGCTCACGGGCCGAGACCAACTCGGTCTCGATCGCCGTGATGCGCTCCTCGGCCCCTTGGATCTGGTTGATCGACGCGCGGATCCGGTCGCGCTCAGCGATGACTTCCTCAAGGGTTCCCCCGTACTTCCGCCGCAGAGCAGTCAGGACCCGCCGACGCTGCTGGACCCGGGTGAGTGCCGCCGGATCAGCCACGAACCTCCCCTCCAACCGACGCAACTCACCCGCGATGTCGGTCACCTCAGCCGTGACGGACTTCAGTCGTTCGAGCAGGACGGCGAGGTCCGGATCGGTCGCAACCGCATCAAGTTTTACGGTCGCTGATGCCAGTTGATCTCGGACGCCACCGTCACCGGAAAGTACGTTCTGCGCACCCGTCACGCCGGCCTGCAACTCCTCGGCCGACGAAAGCCTTGCCTCAAGGGTCTGCAGCTTGGCGTCCTCATCGGGGTCGTCAATGGTCGCCTCATCGAGCTCGTCGAGTTGGAATCGCAAGACGTCGAGTTCCCGGAGTCGCGCCCGTTCATCACCGCCAAGTGAGCCCCGTTCAGCCTCCAAGCGCCGCACCTGGGCAATGGCGTCCTCAAGGTCGGTGAGATCAGTCCCTGCGAACGAATCAAGCGCGCGCCGTTGGGCGAGCGGACTGAGAAGTTCCTGGTGCGCGTGCTGACCATGGATCTCCATGAGCGAACTTCCGATCTCAGCCAGCTCAGCAGCACTGATCGGACGACCATTCCGATAGGCACGACTACGTCCATCCGCAGGAACCACCCGGGTCAGAATGATCTCCTCACCTTGGATGAGGAATCGCCCATCAATGACGGCCTCAGCCGCGCCCGGCCGCACCATCGAGGAGTCGGCTCGGCCCCCTGCGAGCAAGCCGATCGCCCCGACGACCATGGTCTTGCCGGCGCCGGTCTCGCCGGTGACCGCAGTCATCGCCTCACCGGGGAGGAAGGACAGTTCCTCAATCACACCGAGGTTGGTGACACGCAGTTCCACAAGCACTCGAGTGGCCCCTCAGCGATCACTCAACTTGAACTTCGCCTTTAGCAGTCCGGGAAAGTCACGCGGTCCGAACACGACAAGGTGGGCCGCAGACTCAGCAGCGGTGCACCGGACCGTGGCGCCCGGCTCCACGGCGGCTACCTCCCGGCCGTCAACGATGACCGAGCCCGGTCGATGCCCGGCGACGGCAATCTCGACGGCGGAGGTCGGCTCGAGGACCAGGGTCCGATCGAAAAGCATGTGGGGGCTGACCGGGGTCAGGAGAAGCAACTGATGGGTTGGGGCGACGATAGGGCCACCGGCGCTGTACCCGTAGGCGGTCGAGCCCGTGGGAGTCCCGACGATAAGCGCATCAACCTCGTACGGGGTGAACACACGTCCGTCGATGCTCACGTCGAGCCGAATGGTATGACCACTATGGGCCCGATCAATGGTGACCTCGTTGAGGGCCAGATGGCGACGTCCATCTGGAAGTTGAGCTTCGATCAACATTCGCCGCTCGATCTGATGCTTGCCTTCCAGAAAGTCGGTAACCGACTGACGGAGTTCATTGGGTTCGATCTCACTGAGGTAGCCAAGCTGGCCGAGATTGACGCCGAGTACAGGAACGCTCGCTCCACCGAGCAGATCGATGGTGCGAAGTACCGTTCCATCGCCCCCCAACGCGATGACGAGATCTATCTGCGTGACGTTCGCCGCTTCCCTGACAGTTGGCCCGTCAGGAGCGCTGACCAAGCCGACATCGTCGCTGAAGGACACGACGTCGTGCCCTTCGCTCGAGAGCCATTGGGCCACGGCCCGTCCCTCTGCGATGGCGTCGGGTCGAGCATGGTGCACCGTCAACGCAATCACTGCCATGCCACACCTGCCATCTCCGAAGCAGCCAGGACTGCTTCGTTGACCTGTCGAGTGAGCGATGACCGGTCACTGACCGAGTTGCCTCGAGTCAGGTGCGCCAAAAACTCAACGTTGCCCTGTGTTCCATGGATCGGCGACGGAATGAGCCCGGTCAGGCTGCACTCCAAGTTGGAGAAGTGATCGACAACTTCCAAAAGCGTGGTCTGCCAGACATCGGGGGAGCTCACAATTCCTGCACCCTTGGCCACCACGGAGCGGCCGGCTTCGAACTGCGGCTTGATCAGCACCACGAGAGATCCACC
>JALRFT010000031.1 GCA_023261915.1 Acidimicrobiales bacterium
CACCCGAGCGACCTCGGCACGGGGAACCCCGAGGGTGACTACGACTGGTTGGGTCGGTTGCAGGGTCTGAGGATCATCGACGGCGTTGAGCACCAATACCCCAGTGGCGATCAGGGTTCCCTGCTCTCCGCCGACGGCGTAGACATCGACCCGATCGCCGGTAGCACCCACCGGCCCCACCCACTGTTCAGGCTCGAGCGTTGCCGACACCGCAACGAGGTCTCCACCGACGGCTTGGCGAGGATCGGGACCCACCGATGAGGTCAGCACCTGCTGGCCAGGCACTAACGCCGCCGCCGTCACCCCCGACGGCAACTCGTCGACCGAACCAACAGCGCCCAAGGCACGCGCCGTCGAGGGCACCTGACGGACCTCGGTGAGAGAGCCGATCTGGTCCACCGGCGTGCCGGCCTCGATGGCGACCACGGCGACGAGGGTCGCCACGTCACCCGACTCGCTCCCCTGGGAAGAGCTCGTACCACCGACGAGCAACAACGCCCCGAGTGCGGCCACCACGAAGGCGAGCAGTGGCGGACCTACCCGGCGGATTGATCGGTCGATACTCATTCGGGACACACTCCTAGATTGTCGAAGGAACACATAGAGAGAGCTGTGACACCCGCTGACAGCGAGCTCGGGGCACAACACGGCCCGGTCGACACAGCACGTCGGAACACCACGTCGACGTAGCGGCCGCTGGCCGGCCCCGAGAGTCGGGAGCCGACGACGGTCACCGAGGCGAATGAGACGATGCTGAACTTGGCGTTCGCCCCTTCGAAGCGGGCGTTGTTGTAGAGCGGAACGAAGATCGTCTGGCCATGCAGGGAATCGATGTTCAGCGACGGCGACGGAATGCCCGGATCACCGAAAAGATCCGATGGAGCAGTCACCTGCCCGGGGTAGCCGGCAGTGATCCAGGCCTGGGTCTGAGCATTGGAATTTGAGCCACCGTCGAAATCGATCACGGCCCAGTTCCCCGGGACGCCCTGGGAGCAGGGGCCCTGATCAGCACTGAGGTTCACCCGATACACCTGCGAACTCGTGAACCCTGAGTTTCGCCACGCAGTGACCGCGGCGCTCCCGACGCACAGTGCAACCGGACGCAGACCGCTAACTCCCGAGGTCGCCCCCAGGGAAACTGACGCCGTGGCGTCAACGGTGGTTGAGTCCCGCTGCAACAGGCCGGCGAAGAGCGTCTGGACGGGAGCGTCGACAGCAACGTCAACCCGACCCGACGATGCTGTGCCGGCGCTAGAACACGCCACGTCGCCATCTGCGGCATTCGCGATGGCGATCTCGGTCACTGCCGCACCGCATGGAACCTCGCCCTCGGCCCAGCGGGCTGCCCCGGCGAATGCCCCGGCCTCCGCCGCCGCCTGAACCCGTTGACGCTCGACGAAGACCCGTCCACCGTCGACCACCACCGCGCCCACCATGAGCGTGGGAACGAGAGCCAGACCCACGATGGCTGTGACCGCACCGCGATCGCGACGGGTGTTGAGGCGAAGACGCTTCAGGACAGACATTC
Organism: Acidimicrobiales bacterium; assembly: GCA_023261915.1. Taxonomy (GTDB): domain Bacteria; phylum Actinomycetota; class Acidimicrobiia; order Acidimicrobiales; family Acidimicrobilacustridaceae; genus M30B73. Next base: position 1,529 of record JALRFT010000031.1, read on the forward strand.
GAACACCGCCGAGGCGGACAAGTTGACGGTGCGGTCGCCCAGGAGCGGAATGCTGACCTGTCGGGGCAGCTGCAGAGTGACTGCACTTTCCGGGCCTGGGCATGCTGCCGTCTCCTGACAGGTCGTGGAACCACCACTGAGCCCGTTGACACGGGTGAGTGCCGTCGAACACGCCGAGCCCGACACCAGTGATCCCGCCCGGGCGCCGTCCCGCGCCGCTGACTGCAGCTGGAGATGGTCGACATAGACCAGTCCGGCCACAACAACGGCGAACAGGACGGCGAGGAGTACCGGGAGCACGAGAGCGAACTCAACGGCCGCTGCACCCCGATCACGCCGCAGGCGGCGGGATGCAACGTGGACTGAGCGATGATCCTGTGCCCCCGAGGGGCACGGGCTCACGGGAGGATCGAGTCGAAGAGATCCCCGATGCGGCCACCGAGGGCGAGCGCAGCAATGGCGACGACACCGACGATGCCGGCCAGAAGTACGCCATATTCGGCGGCGGTTGCACCCTCATCGGCGCTGGAACGCACACCGGCGAGCAGGGACTGCATCTTCACAAAAAGCTTGGTCATGGTTTCCCTCCCGGGATGATTCGGACGCCCCAATGGCCCCCTCATCCGGGTAATCGCCCACGGCGCCCGAAGTGTTACAGCCGGGGCGAAAATATTTCGGAAATCTCACGAATTCATGCCCTACGCAGGAATCGCCGTCTTTTCGAGCCGTATTGGGGCGGTCCGATCAGCCCCCGCCTAGATCGAGGTCACCAAGGCCACGACAAACCAGAGAATGATCACAAGCAGGCCGGAAAGCAGCGCCAGCCGCAGTAGCAACCCCACGAATTGCAGGCACCCGGTGACACCACCCACCGGCTCTTCAACCTCAATCTCGTCGGGCACCTCGTCCCCGTCACTGCCGTCGATGAACGAGCCAGCCATGGCTGCAGGTATGCCGCTGCCGTGACAGCGGGTCAGTCCTCGGTGGGCAGCGCAGCAAGAATCTGCTGCCGTTGCGCGGCCCGACGCCGCAGCCGCACAGCGGCGTCACCGAGCTGACGAGCCTGGCTGATGATCATGTGGGCCAGTTCCTCGACCGACTCGTCGGCATACTGCCAATCCGAATCATCGACATCAGGGTCGGCCAACCACTGCAGCACCAGAGCATCGCCCAACTCGCCAAAGTCGGGAATGAGCGACGCAAACCCGAGACACAGTGGTCCCAGTCCGGCGCCGATGGACACCAGTGCCTCCTGATTGGCAGGGAGGAACACCATCGTCATCTCCGCTCCGGCCCGACGGAGTTGGCTGAGACTGTCGTCGAGCACATCGATGAGATCACTGCCGACGACCGGGACGATGATCTCCCCTCGACGGTTCAGCGCGTTGAACGACGACTGGACGACCGATGTGACCGGGACCTCAGGACCGCGCCCTGGCTCTCCGAGCTGACGGGGCCAGCCAGAACGTTCGACTACCCGTCGGGCGATGGGCTCATACAGCGGTGGCACCCACAGGGTTGCGGGCGATAGTGGCAGCAACGGGCTGTACATCAGGGTCAGCGAGGGCCGTTGGATCGTCACCCCATCGGTGATGCCGACCTGTTGGAGAGGAGCGACGACGTTGAGGTACACCCCCACATGGGTCGCTCCCTCACGCAGGGCGATCTTCTGCGTGGCGGGATGGGTCAACACCGGTTCACGTAACCGGCCCCGGACGCCGTCCGCCTTGAGCCGCTCGAGCAACCGGTCGCCGAGCTTCGCGGCGAGACCTCGCCCACGAAAACGGGGGTCGGTGACCGTGCCCCCGGTCTCCACTACCCCGTCGGCGACCGTCACGGCACCCCAGTGGGCAGCGATCTCCCCGTCATCGGTGATCGCCACCTCGCCAATGCGACGTCCGGAAGTGAGTGCGGCAGCAATGCGGTCGGGGAAGTACATGGAGGCGTCGGGATAGGACCAGCCGTAGCAGCGATAGATGCACCGGGTCAGCGCCGCGGCATCCTCGGGAAGAAAGGAACGCACGGTGACAGGTACATCGGTGGCGGGGACGTCCTCGCCGAGAACCTCGAGGCCCTCTTCGTCAAAGAGACGATCATGGGCGTCGAGGGGCACCCGGATCGTGAGCTGGTTGCCGAGACCATCGCTCCCGCCCGTGACTCCGGTGGCGAGACCGAGATCGACGAGTGAAAGCACCTCGGCCGGGGGACCAGTGGTCGGCTCCCCCGTGTCGTGCAGCGTGACTTCCAGTTCCGTGCCGTCGAGTACGACCCGAAGTTCCAGCGTCGCCGATTCGGGATCCACCGTGCAGCGGCGGGTGGCGTCAACGGCAGCGATCCGGATAGCGAGAGCGGCGACATCGGCGCCACCCCCATGGGCGGCTGCGGCGGCCCGTGCCACCTCGGCGAGCATGGCCGCCCCAACAGCCCCCACGGGAACCGATGCGTCGACGATTGCTGGAGCGGCCATAACGGGTGTCTAGGTCAGGGCCGTGAACCCGGTCCAGCCGAGATAGACAGCGAACCCGAGTGAGACCACGATGCCGACCGTCCGATTGTGGGTACGCAGCCACTCGCTGAGCCGGGCCAGAACTGCCGGTCCACGCTTGCCCATGGTGCCGAGGGCAACGAGAGGCACATACGACGGCAGCAAGACGATGACAGCAACGGTCACGTAGAGCAGGGCGGTCGACGACGGTGCGAGGCCCGCCGTGGCGATCTCGTGCATGGCGGGAATGAGCAGGACGAGCGTCGTGGTGTTGGCGACCATGGCGGCCACCCCGAGAAGGAAGTAGCGGGCGAGATGACGCGGCTGAGGTACATCGCTGCCCTGCTCGGGGGGTGGTTCGGTGGTATCACCATGGGATCCAAGAGCAAGGCGCACGGCCGAGGCGACGAGCAACAGCGCCAGAACCACTCTGATCCACCCACCCACGACATCACTCGTGTCTGACGACACATCGCCGGCTGACGTGCGGTGATCGGCAAGGACGACCACCACGGTGACGACGGCCACGACGGCGATGTTGGCGACGAGCACCATCAGCGACCGGGCCACCGGGTGCCATCGTGACGCCAGAGTGGCCAACTGGAGGATCACGATCATGGGGCTGATCGCACCGCCGAGGGCGAGAGGGAGAACAGTGAGGAACGTGCTACCCATGGCGTCAGGCTAGGCGGTGACCGGCAGGTCGATCAGTCCCGTCGACGGGCGTCGAACTGCACGTCACACAGATCGATGCCGGGGTGATCGAGGGCCGTGGCGAGCACCTCGGCCAGTGCCACACCCACATCGTCGGTCGCCATGAACCCCCCGGGAATGGCCTGGGTGCCCCACGCATCGAGTGCCTCAGCGAGCAGATCAGAACCCATATGGTCACCGAACTCGGTGGGAAACGTATTGCCCATCACGATGCGCAGAAACCGCCGGGTGGGGTGCTCAAGACGCCAGGTTCGGATGCACTGGTCGAGAGCGGCTTTCGTCGAGGAGTACGAGGCAAAGATGGGGTTGGCGTCGATCACCGTGCGTGACGACACGAATGCCACCACTCCGTCAGGGTCGAGATGGGCGAGTGCGGCAGCGGTGGCGTGGTTGGCCCCGAGAACATTGACGGCGAACATGTCAGCCCACACGGCCGGGTCAGTGTCCACGAGCCTCTGCAATACGCCATACCCGGCCGCGTACACCATGGCGTCAAGGCCTCCCATGGCCTCAACGGCGCCGTTCGTCACGGCTCGGGCTGCGTCAGCGTCGGTGCTGTCACCAACGAGGGCGGTGCCCGCACCCATCTCTGCCACCAGCGCCTCAAGCCGTTCGACCCGTCGGGCTGAGATCGCCACCTGACCGCCGCCGGCGACCACGGCGCGAGCGAGTGCAGCACCAATACCCGACGACGCTCCAACGATGAGTACCCGACGACCGGTGAGCAGGTCTGGTTGCATGCTCACGACGACACCTCCGGCGCG
>JALRFT010000093.1 GCA_023261915.1 Acidimicrobiales bacterium
GCTGGCGCTCGTGCTTGCTTCTTGCGGGGCTTCGGAGCCCGAGCCTGCCGACCGCGAGGCAGCCGGACCGGAGGCGCCGATCTCAGCAGGCGCCCTGCTGGGTCTGCCGTCGAGCGAGCGGCTGGCCTCGGTGCAGCTCGAACCATGCAAGAACCTCGCGGCCCGGGGACTGTGCCAGTGGGTGGTGAACTCGATGTACGTCTTCACCGGCCCGAACACCCTGACCCAGACCGGTGGTGCGGTGCTCACGAAGGCCTACGACGAGATTGAGCACGGCATCGTGACGGCTGCCTGGCCACCTGCTGACGAGATTCCCAACGACCCCGCGCTGTCGAAGCACTGGCGCTACGAGTCCCAGGGCATGTTCACCGGCGTCGAGACCACCGTCTACTACGCCGCACCGCAGGGCTACCCCGTGGGTGAGCAGGTGGGGTTCTACGGCATGGTGCCCTACAACGGCACCAGCCAGTTCGCCTGTCGCAACGGGAACTTCATTCGCTGTCGGGTGGTTCGTTCCGATCAGACGAACAACGCGCTGGCGCTCTACGAGGTGAGCAACAACCCCGTGGTTGTCCGCGTCACCAACCGGCTCGGCGCCCCGGTGACCCGCGAGGGCGTCCCGGCGCTGACGGCGTTCATCCCGTCGCCGGTGGCCGGCGATCCGATCGACGTGGCCCCCGGCGCCACCGGGTACGCCGGCGGGTACCGCTCAAGCGCACAGGACTCCCGCTACAGCATCACCTACGTCGTGGGCGATGGCGATGCGAGCGTGTCCGGCGCCCGTGCCGTGGTGAACGCCGTGATCGACCGCGATTCCGGCGCCGACAAGAATTCCAAGTGCGACGTCTCCAACCCGCGCTCCACCGGCGCGCAGTTGCAGTGCCGGGTGACCGTCTCGGGCGGGGCGGACGGCGTGGTCTACGTGGATGTGAACCTCTCGCGGTGACCGGGCGCACAACGTTCCACGGCTGTAGCGATTTCCGATCTCAACTGTAAGCAGGAGACGTGACCACGATGAAGAGTTCGAGTGCTGCGATGTGGGTCCGACGTTCGGTTGCCGTCATGGTGGCGGTGGCACTGGTGGCGGGCTGCACTGCCGAGGGCGACCGTCGGGCGGACGCCGGCGATCCCGCCGGAGTCGGCGGCGGCTGGTCGGCCGAACGCCTCCCTGCGCTGGTCGGCACTAGTGCCACCGGCCCGGCGGTGCCGCTGCTCGAGGGCGTGGAACTCAACGGCTCGCTGGGGCTCGCAACCACGACGGTGCCGGTACTCGTCATGGCCGAGCCGCCATCCGGGGCAACCCGCTTCGACTGGTCGGTGACCGACGTGTCCGGTACCGAGTCGGTCTTCACCACCTCGACGCCTGAACCGCGGGTGCGCGTCGCCGATGGTGCCTTCATCGATGGGCGGACCTACTCGTGGTCGGTCGTGGCCTCCGCAGCCACCGGTCAGCTCGGCAGCGCTGGGCCCTTCGTGGTCAACGTGGACACCCAGCGGGAAGGCCGCCAGGCGGCCCTGGCGGCCGGGGCGGTGACCGTGGCCGCCGTGTCGGGTGAGCCGGTGTGGTCCTGGCAGGGCCCGAGCCTCGGCGCTGCCACCGGCACCGTGTCGTGGGGACTGTCGTACCGCCCTACCGGCGGTACCACCGACGTGCTGCCGGCGTCGTGGCGCCTGCAGGTGGCCGGCCCGACCTGGGATCGCCTCGAGGTGCTTGCTGGTGGCGTGGTGGGCCTGCGCAACCGCATCGGCACCACGGTGACGTTCCGCGAGCAGTCGCCGGGTTCGTACGAGGCGCTATGGGGTCCGGGCCAGTCGTGGCCGTCGGGGCAGTTCTCGACGCTGGTGCGGAACCCGGACGGCTCGTGGGTGGTGACCGATCTCAACCGGGTGGTCACCACGTTCGGTGCCACCGACGACGCCGACACCGTGTCATTCCCGACGGCCGTGTGGACGGCGGATTCGGCGCAGGTCAGCCTCGAGTACTCGGGTGATCGGCTTGCAGCGCTCGTGGACCAGGTGTCGGGCCGCCGGGTCACGTTCGCCTACGGCGGTGGGGACTGCCCCGCCGGTGGTGGCGACGGGTTCGTCGACGCTCCTGACGGGCTGCTCTGTGGGGTGACCGGCTGGGACGGTGTCGTGATGGCGCTGCGCTACGTGCGCGCCGGTGACGGCGTGCAGCTCGGTCGGCTGGTGGCGTACTCCGGCACCGGCGAGACCGCCGAGGTCACCGATCTTGCCTATGACGCCTCGGGTCGCATGGTGGCGATGCGCTCGCCGCTTGCTGGCGCCGCAGTGGCGTCGGGCGCCGTCGACGGACTCGGGGACCAAGACCCACGCGCACTCACCGAGATCGGCTACGACGAGACCGGGCGGGTGGCATCGGTGACCTCGCCGGCGCCGCTGGTGACCCGCGGGGTACCAGGCGACGCCGCCCAGAACCAGCGGCCCCGGTGGTCGGTCGTCTACGAGTCACCGGGGGTGACCTCGCTCGTGCGTGACGGTGTCGCCACGACCACCGGTTACGTGAAGCGGGTGGTGGCCGACCCCGCCACCATGCTCACCTCGACCTCCACCAGTGCCCTGGGGGCCACCGAGTCGACCACCTGGGATGTGCCGTCGTCGGCGCCGCTCTCCTTCACCGCGGGCAGCGGCCTCGTGTCGCGCACCACCTACGACGCCTCAGGTCTACCGGTGGAGCGGCGCGGTCCCATCGATCTGGCACTGCTGGACTCACCGGCAGCGCCGCGGGCAACCACCACCTACGACGAGTCGTTCGCCTCGAACCCCGACGGCGAGCCGCTCACCGGCCTCGCCGCCACCTACTGGTCGAACCAGCAGTTCTCCGGCACCCCAGCCGGTGCTGACACCGGCCCGAGTTTCGACGGCAACGTCCCCACAGCCTTGAACTTCAACTGGCCGTCGAGCCCGACGGGCGGCGCCGGTTGGTCGGCGCGGCTCACGGGTAGGGTCGCCATCCCCGCCGACGGCACCTACCGCTTCACGGTTGCTGGCTCGTCGAGACTGTGGGTGAACGGGCGGCGCTGTGAGCCGACGTGCGACCAGGAGCTCCGCACCGGTGAGGCCCCCATCCGGGTTGATGTCACCACAGACACCGACGTCGCCGGAGTCAATGTGGAGTGGGCCACCCCCGATGCGCCGCTGGCGCCGCTCCCCACCTCGGTGCTGCGACCCGCCTACAATCTCACGGCGTCCCAGACGATCACCGACGCCCTGAGCGTGACCCAGCCGGTGGAGATCACCTCAAACGCCACCTACGACGATCCGATCACCCAGCGGATCACCTCAATGGTGTCGTCGTCGGGTCTGTCGGGGTCGCGGACCTACGAACCATTCAACCCTGAGGGCAACGACTGGGCCCGCCCCACCGGCTACGCCGATCCGTCGGGTGCGGTGAGTGCGGTGGAGTACTGGAACGACGACGAGCAGGCGTCGCCGTCGTGCGATGGGGCCGAACGCGCCAATCAGGGTGGGCTGCCGCGGCTCGTGACCCATCCCGGCGGGGCGCTGCCCCGCACCATGACCTACGACGCCGCCGGTCGGGTGGTGGCGTGGTCGGTGGCCGATGGCCCGACGGTCTGCACCACCTACGACGTGACCGGTCGACCGCTTTCGACCACGTACCCGTCGGTGGACGGCGCTCCCGGCGTCGAGGTGACCTACGACTACGCAGCGGGCAACAATCCGTTGGTGTCCACTATGACCTCGACGGTCGGCGACGCCACGACCACCACCCGGGTGGCGGTGGACCTGTGGGGTCGGCCGGTGCAATCCACCGACCCTTGGGGGTCGGAGACTCTGACGACCTACGACCCGGTGACCGGCGGCACGGCGTCGCAGGTGACCCGCACCCAGGCGGGGCAGACGGCGTCGAGCACGTTCGCCTACACCCCCGACGGCCTGCTGGTGTCCTCGGCGGCTGACGGTGCCACAGTGGCCACCTATGGCTACGACCCCTCGGGTCGCATGACGGCGGCGACGCTCGGCGACGGCACGGTCGGCGCCATGACCTACGACGCGCTCGGGAACATCGACTCACTGACGTGGACCTCGCCCGATGGCAGTGTGCGGGGAACCCAGGAAGTGTTCGCCTCCTCGGGTCGGCTGCTGAGCCGGATTCTCACCGCCCCCGACGGCACCGCCACGTACAACTTCGGCTACGACCCCAACGGCCGCCTCACCTCCACCTCGCTCGATACGGCCTTGCCGGTGAGCGCCCGCCAGTGGGGTTACGAGTTCGACGGCACTGCCGGTGCGTCGGCAAACCGCACTGCCCAGGTGGTCGACGGCGTTCGAACCACCTACACCTACGACGACCAGCACCGGCTGGTGGGCACCGACGATCCGACGCTCGCTGGTGAGGTGACCTACGACAGCCGGGGCAACACCACCCGCCTCGGGCAGCTGACGATGACCTACTCCGCCACCGGCCAGCTCGCCACCGCCACCGACGGCACCACCACCATCGAGAACCTCACCAACGGCGTGGCAACCACCGGACGCAAGGTCACCACCGCTACGGAATCGAGTGAGGTGCGGTTCACCGCCAGTGGTCTGCAGCTTGACGTCGACGGCCGGGTACTAGGCCGGACTCTGAATCTTGCACCGGGCGTGACGGTGACGACGACCCAGAACGCGCCGACCACCTGGGCGCTGCCCGACCTGCGCGGCAACGCCACCTGGATTCTCGGTGGCGGGGGTGCCGGTGCCACGACGCTGTACGACGCGTTCGGCCAGGAACTCACACCAGCCCCTCAGGCGGCAGTGCCGACGCCTGCGGTGTCGCCGGGCCCCAGCGCGGCCCCCGCACAGCAGGAGGCGCCCGCCCCTGTGCAGACCGGCGATGCCGCAGCGGTTACGACGACGACGCAATCGCCCGACGCTCCACCGGACACCACGGCAGGGATCGACACCACGGCAGCGACCGATACGACGGGAACAACCGCCTCTACGGATACGACGGCGTCGACGGCACCCCCCGAACTGACCGGCTCGCCGTCGTCGCCCAGCACGACGGCGCTCTCGTCCAATGCGACGACGTCGGGCCCTGACGTCCGACCGGTGTACGGCTGGCACGGTGCCAGCGGGGTGAGCACCCTGATGCTCAGCGTGCCGCTCATGGAGATGGGGGTCCGTACCTACGTGCCCACACTCGGTCGATTTCTCGAGTCGGATCCGGTGGTCAACGGTGGGGCCAATCCCTACGCCTATGTCAACGGTGACCCCATCAACGGGCACGACACCACTGGCACCACCGACAAGTGGTGGGCGCCACTCATCGGGGCTGTCGTTGCCATTGCCGTGGGTGCGATCATCGGGGTCGCCACCGCGGGTGCCGGCCTCGGCGTCGTCGCCACCGTGTTCGTCGGGGTCGGCGCGGCAGCAGTGGGTGGTGCACTCGGCGAGGTCACCACCGAGCTCATCAACACGGGCACCGTCGACTTCAAGGCGGTGGGGTACGCAGCGCTCATCGACGCGGCGCTTGCCCTGGTGACCTTCGGGGCTGGCAAGTTCCTGAGGGGGCGGCAGATTGCGAGGGCGGAGCGGGCGGCCGTCAACGAGAGGGTCAACAGCAGGTGGGCAGCGCTCCTCGACGAGTTCGAGATGAACGGCATCGACCCAACCAAGGTGCAGGGCACCTACCGCTACTCCACCGGCAACGTCCGACTGGAGTTCCTCGACCCGGCCGAGAATGCCAAGTACCTCCGCATGATCGACGAACAGAATCGTGTCAGTAGTTCGGTTCGATCGTCGTTCGCGTCGTTCAACGAGGGCTACTGATGATCCGTGGGCGGCAGACCACGGGTTGCCTGCCCGGGTAGACGTCGGGAGAGATCAGTCAAGGGGCAGCGCAACGCCGGTGGTGTTTCCTGCAGCGGTCCGGGGGAAGTTCGCCGCATGATCTCGACTCGATGGTCCGACAAGGTGTTTGGTTGGCCGAGGGCGTCACCGGTGTATGGCCCGCCGGTCTAGGTCGCCCGGCGCACGATCGATTGGGCCTTCCGAGCGTCCTGACTTTCGCACCGCTGCCCTTCTACTTGTTCCTGTTGAGATTCCGACCAATCACCAGTTCGTTCACGGTCCAGAGGTGGGAGTTCTGCATAGCCACCTGCTGAATGTCAAAGCCAAACTCAGATGAAAGGTTGCGAACGCCCTCGGCATCGTCGTAGGTCACAGCGGGTCTCCCCGGAGTTCGCTTACCAGGCGGAAGAGGTGGTGGAGCTCGTTGTACCGGTAAAGCCTTCGACCACTCCGAGTACCCCTACTTTCTTGATTTACAAGAAAGTAGCTCAGCGCGCTCGGAGGGACTCGAACCCCCAACCTTCTGATCCGTAGTCAGATGCTCTATCCAATTGAGCTACGAGCGCAGTACCCTCGCAGCCTACCGGCCCGCTGGAGCCTCACGGAAACCGGCAAGCGGCTCGAAGGAATCCGGATTTCCGTCGGTTGCGAGACCGTCTGGAGTGTGTTGGGGGTGATCAGTCCGGCATGTCGGAACCGACGTCCCGGGTTAGCCGGCGAGAACTTCGGCGTTCACCCAGTCGGCTCGGCGGAACGCTCGGCGGATCAGGAAGGCGTTCCCTGCTCCCGCGATGACCATGCCGAGAATGATCGGGTGAATCGAGAACCCGGCGATGATGCCGGCGGCGACGAGAGGCACGAACCACAACCAGTAGAACCGATACCACGGTCGGCTCCGCTGGTAGGCGGCGAAGCCGACCGCCAACTTGGCGTCAGCCTCGTTCTCTTGCGCTCGACCGATGCGGACCAGTCGCCGGATCTGTCGACGATGCTGCTTGTCGAGACCGTTCCACGCCGCCACGAAGCCTGGATCCAGTTCCACAGACCCGCTGGGATCGTCCAATGGTTGTGTTCGATCTTGTTTACGTGGCACCGCTCGTTCACATTCCCTTCGCCACCCATTGCCTCCGGGTGGGGTGTCGATCGTCGAAGCGTTCGACATGGTAGGTGGTGTGGCCCGGCCGCCACCTTTGACGGCCGGGCCACATCGCTTCACTTGTCGGCCGTGACCAGGCTTTCGTGGGTCCCGGCGAATTCGGGGTAGGCGAGCACGCCCATCTCCGGAATATCGAGGCCAGCAATCTCCTCCTCGGCACTGCTGCGGATGCCACCCTTGGTGAGAGCGTTCTGGATCTTGAAGAACAGGAACGCCACGCCGAAGATGACGGTGCAGAGCACGACGATTCCGGCCAGCTGTGACAGGAGCTGACCGGCACCGTTGCCGCCGTAGAAGAGTCCGGTGACGCCCTGGGCGACACCGTCGGCATCAACGGAAGTCGTGGTGCCGTTCCAGCCGATGCCGGCGCCGCCGGCGTCGATGCCGTACTTGCCGTTGGCCACGAGACCCACGGCGAGGACACCGAGCAGACCGCAGACTCCGTGCACTGCAATGGCACCCACCGGATCGTCGATCTTGAGGCGGCGCTCAATGAAGAACACGGCCTCAATGACTACGACACCGGCGACGATGCCGATGATGGCGGCAACCCACGGATCCACGAACGCACACGGGGCGGTGATCATCACGAGGCCCGCCAGCATCCCGTTGGCCATCATCGACGGGTCCGGCTTGCCGACCCGGGTCCAGATCCACATCATCGAGGTGAACCCACCGAAGGCGGCAGCCAGGGCGGTGTTCACGGCGACGACGCCGATCTGGGGGTCGCTCGAGGCGAACGTCGAGGCGGCGTTGAACCCGAACCAACCGAACAGCAGGATGAAGGTGCCGAGCATGGCCATGGGGATGTGGTGTCCCGGCAATGCTCTCGGCTTGCCGTTTTTGAATTTGCCGATGCGGGGACCGAGCACGATGGCTCCGGCGAGGGCGGCCATGCCACCGGCGGCGTGGACCACACCCGACCCGGCGAAATCCACGTAGCCGTTGCCCCATCCGAGAGAGTTCCCGAGCTTGGCGAGCCAGCCGCCGCCCCAGGTCCACGCCCCGAACAGCGGGTAGTAGATCGCCCCGCAGAACAGGCCCCACACCACGAAGGACTTGAACTTCCACCGTTCCGCCATTGATCCCGTCGGGATCGTGGCCGTGGTGTCCATGAAAGCCACCATGTAGAGGAAGAACGCGCCGGCCGCACCGGAGTAGGCGAGGTTGGCACCGTTGAACCATGAACCGGCCCAGCCGCCACCCCACAGGAACACCCAGTCTCCCGAACCGATGAGGGCCTGACCGGCAGGTTCGCTGAGGCCGTAGTCAAAGCCGGGCAGCAGGTAGCTGTAGCCGCCGAACATGAACGACCAGCCAACGAGGAAGAAGGCCACGAACCCGAGGAAGAAGATCGCCAGGTTGGTGCTCACCACGTGGGCAGCGTGCTTGGCCCGGCAGAAGCCGGTCTCCACGAGGGCGAAGCCGGCCTGCATGAATATGACCATGGCGGCGCCGATCACGATCCACACGAGGTTGCCGGACTGGATGGCCTTGTCCGCCGTTGCCGCCGTCGTGGCCAGATCGGGGAGCTCCTCAACGACCTCCTGCGCGCCGGCAAGAGAGGTGGTGGCGACCAACGCGGCCGCCAGGGTGGCCGCACCAACGCCGAGGCGGAGGCCCCACTGCCTGTGGGCTCGTGTTTCGAGGTGGTTCACACCTCGAGTCGTTTCGATGGTTGACGTGTTCACAGCGCATCACTCCCCGTCTCCCCCGTACGGATGCGAACGACCTGGCTCACGGGGGTGACCCAGACCTTGCCGTCACCGATCTTGTCGGTGCGGGCCGCCTCCACGATGCAGGCCACCACGCGCTCAACGTCGGCGTCGTCGCACAGCAACTCGATCATTGACTTCGGAAGGAGGTCGACGTCGTACTCGGCACCTCGATACGTCTCGGTGTGTCCACCTTGGCGACCGTGACCCTTCACCTCAGCCACAGTCATGCCCTGGGTGCCGATGCCCTTGAGTGCCTCCTTCACCTCCTCCAACTTGTGCGGCTTGACCACCGCAGTGACCAGATTGACCACAGTTCCTCCTCCATCCGTCGTCGTGAGGCCAGTGGACGCCCCCGGATCGTCGTGGTCCGAAGACCAACAACCCGCGAGCGGTCGACTGGCTGAACGTGACCTTATGGAGGGCCGATTTCGGCATTGTCAGGCCCGTGTGTCGGGAATGTGAACCGCGTTCAGGTCACGCCACGTCCGGGGGGCGCCGGTGCGTTGTCGCCCGCCGGGAGATCTCTGGTCGTTTCCTCTGCCGGGAGCGTGAGAGGGGTCTGCGAGAGGCCCGCTCGGGGTGCCGAGCTAGTTCGGGAACCAGTTGGCGTGGAATCCGAAGGGAACCCGCCGGGGAAGCCGAACGGTGGCGATGGGCCCGGCTGCGATGTCCGAAGCGGCGAGCACGACGAGTTCACTGACGTCCCGGCGGTCGTCGTAGATGACATTGAGGAGCCACCCGTCATCCTCGGCTACACCTGCCGGGTCGGGAGCAAAGACGCTTTCCCCAACGTGGGCGTGGGTACCAGCCCACCAGGTGGTACGTGTCCCGTCGATCTCGTCGTACTTCACCATGGTGTCGAAGTCGCCGAGTGGTCGGTCGGTGTCGGTCATCGCTGACATGTAGAGCCAGCGGGCGCGCATGCCGTTGACGCTGTCGTTGATCCGGTTGAAGTCACCGCCGAGGTCGTCGAATTCCTCCGTTCCTGCCTGACCGGTGCGCAGGTCGACCCAAAAGCGCGTCGGTCGAGGTGGCTTGCTGTCGGCGGTTGACTCATCGAGGGGTGCCGATGGATCAATGCCGAAGTCCGGTCGATCGAACCGGGAGCCACACATGACGATGCGGTCATCTTCGACCCAGCCGCTCCAGAAGTGCTGCACGTGACTGGGCTCGATCTCGTGCCATGTGATGTCACTGGCCTCTCCCCGTCGCGGCATCACGCCGATGCGGGTTCCGTTCTCCGGTCGCCACGAGACCATGGGTCCCTGGCCCAGAGTCTCCATGTTGAACACGATCGGGGAGTCGAGGAACACGGCGTGGTCGGCGGTGATGACGAAGTCATGCATCATGACCGGCGCCGGCAGGTCGAGTGCCACGGAGTGCACGAGGACCCCGGTGGCATCGACGACGTGGTAGCGGAGGTAGGGAGGGAACAGCGAGTAGGAGAAGAACAGCATCTCGCCGGTTCGAGGGTCGAGACGAGGATGGGCGGTCATGGCCCCCTCGAGGCGGCCGTCGAAGTCGTACTCGTCGACGGTCTCGAGACCGGGGGTGATCTCGGTGGGCTTGCCGCCCTCCCACAGGGCGAGCCACCGTCCGGCGTGACGAATGATGTGGGTGTTGGCCGGGTTCTTGACCGGCCCGGCGGACCCGGTCAGCGAGCGGTCGGGGAATTCGAGCACGTTGCCGAGGCCGGGGTAGATGGCTCCCCCGTGTTCCATCTCGACCTGCAGTCCGCGTGAACGGATCCAGCGGTTCCGGTAGGACACCTTTCCGTCCTCGATGGTGACACCGTGGAGCATGCCGTCCCCGTCGAACATGTGGTAGCTGCCGAGTGGCTCGAACATCGGGTTGGGTCCGTTGCGAACGAACTGTCCGGAGAGACCCGCCGGGAGTTCACCGATGACCTCGCAGTGCTCGACGTCGAGTTCGTCGGGGACCGGGAACAAGTTGCCGACGAGGTCGGGCTGGTTGGCGTCGTTGGTGACCGAACCGAGCAGTGGGGTGGGCGACATACGGTAAGCCTAACAGTGTTAGGCTGCGCCCCGTGCAGCCGGAGTTACAGACCGAAGTCCGCCGTCAGCTCGACTTGGATCGGGACCGGACATCGCCGCCGGCCGGAGGCATTGCCGTGCCTCCGATCCCGGCCCAGCGCTATATCGACCCGGCCATGTTCGCGCTCGAACGGGAGCGGATCTTCGGACGGTCATGGCTCTTCGCCGGACACGAGTCTGAGTGGCCCGAACCCGGTTCCTACAGCGAGTACGTCCGCTGCGGTGCTCCGGTGGTGATCGTCCGCGGCGAGGACGGCGAGTTGCGGGCGTTCTACAACTCCTGCCGTCACCGGGGGGCGCCGGTGACCCGTGAGGCGTGCGGGACTGCCCGGCGGCTCACGTGTCAGTACCACTCGTGGTCCTACGGCACCGACGGCGAACTCAAGGCGGTCCCTGACGCCAGGAATTTCGTCGATCTCGACATGTCATCACTGGGTCTGGTCCCGCTGCGGTGTGAGATCTGGGACGGTTGGGTGTTCGTCAACGAAGATGTCGATGCGCAGCCACTCATCGATTTTCTCGGCCCCATCGGGGACCAGATGGTCGCGATCAACGGGCCGGGCATGCGTTTCGTCGGAGCCCAGCGCCACGACCTCGCCTGCAACTGGAAGGTGGTCGTTGACGCGTTCAGCGAGGTGTACCACATCCGCACCGTCCATCCCGACAACGCTGCGCTCCTCTACGACGACCAGGCGCTCGTTCTCGCCATGTTCGCCAACGGCCACGCCCGGCTCACCGTGGACAAGCGTGACGAGTTGCGGGACTTCCCCATGGTCTCCCCCGAGTACGACAACCCGTCGGTCCCGACGTTGTGGCGCCAGACGTCGACATCGTTTGGGATCTTCCCGAATCTCGTCGTGCCGATGGACACGGGTGCCTTCACATTCCTGTGCATGTGGCCCACCGACGTCAACCGGACCGAACTCGAGCTGCGCTGGTACGCCCCGGCGTGGGTCGGCGACGAGGTTCCCGACGAGCACCTGGGCCGCATGGACCTGTTCGCCACGGTGATGGCCCAGGACACGGCCAACCTCGCCCCGATGCAGGCGAGTCTTGGTGCCCATGGTGCACCGCCGCTGCAGATCGGCTGGCACGAACGGCTGATCCACCATTTCCATCGTTCGGTGGATCTGGCCATCGGCGCCGATCGTCTTCCCCCCGGTCTCGCCGTGTCCGACGCGCTCGACGGGCTCGTTGAACCGTGACCACCACCTCGCATCGTCTCAGTCGGTGGATGGTCGCCGCCGTTGTGCTCGTCATGCCACTGGCAGCAGCATGCGGCAGTGGGGGCGGGACGTCAGGTGTCGCCGCCCCGAGTGGCGGCATTGCCCCCGAGGTGGCTGGAGAACTCGTTGGACGGTGGGCGCACTACGACGTGGTCGCCTACGAGGACGAGGTGATGCGGACCCTCATAATCAGCTACGGCTTCAACGACTTCAGCGTCGTCGACGGTGAACTCGTGGATGCCACCACCTTCTGCTACTCCGAGCAACTCACCGATCAACCCATCGACATCTCCTTGTCCGACGGTGCCACCCAGGCCATCCGTCCGATCCCCACTCCGGTCACCGTCACCGTGACTGACGGCATCATCAGGCTGCAGCGGCCCCCGACACCGACCCCGGTCGGGATCCGGCTTGACGACCCGGCCAACGACGCCCTCCCCTCCGACCCCGCCGACCCCCGCATCGTTGATGACGACGGGGATGGCAAGCCCGGGATCACCGTCGGGATCGTGGTCGGGGACGGCTTCTCTGGCGAGCTCTACCTCACCCGCCGCGAGATCTTCTCCTACGACGTGGAGTTGTCCGGTCCGGGCCGACTTGACGGTGTGGTCACCGACGAGTCCGAGCAACTCGTCATCGGTGCCACCGATCCGGCCTTCCTCACGTCAAAGGCGCAGTGGACCCAGTACCCCGATCTCGGGCGCAGTCCGATCTACCTGCGCCGTGTCGAGGGCGACTGGGACTGCGAACGACTCCGCTCATCGCGCAACGACCTGTTCCCACCGAACCCCAGCATTGACTGGTAGTTCTCTCTGGAGATCTCATGCCGACACCGCGCAGCTTGACCACCGCCCCCCACCAGAACTTCGAACTCGAGGTCGTGGCCGGGACATGGCCGGCAGACATCGCCGGCGAGGTGTACTTCTCAAGCCCCCGCAACGTCCCCGAGTTGCCCTATGCCATCTTCGGTTTCGGGGCCATGTGCCGACTGTCGCTGGAGCCCGGCAATCGGGGAGCAGCACCCGACCGCTTCGCATGGCAGAGCGTCACCATCGATACGCCGTCGAGGCGACTCTTCGATCGTCACCCCGAGGCGTTCTCACTGGGCCCAACCGGGTACTCATCCCTCTTCGGACCACCGAATGCAGCCAACACGGCACCGCTGCCCTGGGGTGATCGGCTCTATGCCACGTGGGACGTCGGCCGGCCCGTCGAGTTGGATCCCGAGTCGCTCGGGTTCGTCGCCGAGGTCGGTCACATCGACTCGTGGGGCGGTGATTCAATTCCGGGCATGGGGGGTGTGCTGCCCTTCCTGTTGTCGTCGGCCCACCCGGTGGCCGACCCGGAACGACACTGTCTGTGGACCGTGAAACTCGAACCTGCAGCAGGCCCGGGCGTCGGGTTCCAGCCCTCCATCGTTCGTTACGACCGTCACGACGGCACCCAGGTCCGTTACTGGCCGCTTGAAGGCATCGGTTTCCCCGGCTCGGTGCACACCGTGAGTCAGACCCGCAACTGGATCATCCTGTGCGATTCGGGCAACTTCCGGGCGGACGTGGGAGAGATGATGGGCGGGGAACGCACCGTCACCATCGACACCGAGGTTCCGGTGTGGCTCGTCCGCAAGGACGATCTCGACGGTTTGGCCTCGGGAACTCCCGTGACGCCGATCTGTTTTCGCATGTCGCCGCCGAACGGTCACTACTACGCCCGCTGGGACGACACCGACGGCATCTCGGTGGTGTGGGAGGGCATGGACCTCATGGACCTTGGTCTGTACATGCGACCCGACGATCTCGACGTGCACGGTCAGCCCATCGACCCGGCAGTTGTCGGGCTCTACAACATGGCCATGGCTCCCGAGACGATCACTGAGGTGCTCTTCGATCCCGAGTCCCAGCGGGTTATCGAGCGCGGCTCGTTCCGTCAGGACTGGGCGTTCAACCTGCAGTTGTCCGCCATGGACTGGAGCACCGAGGGGATGAGTTCGCCCACTTTGCACCACGTCACCTACCAGGGGTGTCGCCCCGGGAGTATCTCGGCCCGAGCGGCGCGTCTGTATGCCGATCGGATTGACCTTGACCAGCTCCGAACCGAGACACCCGGGGCACTGTGTTCGTTCGAGCGTGGAACCATGGCGCTGCGGTCGCGGTGGGAGTACCCCGATCTCGGGGACCACATCACCTCGCCCTCTTTCGCCCCTCGCCAGTCGGCATCGGAGCGGGCGGTGCGGAACTACGCCGGAGCCAACCCCGGTGGCCACGATGGCTACGTCGTGCAGCCCGTCTGCAACGACGACGGATTCCGAGTGGAGCTCTTCGATGCTGCCCGGGTCGGTGACGGACCTCTGGCCGTGCTCCAGGGGACCCAACAACAGACCGTTCCGCTGTTGTTGCACGCAGCGTGGTCACCAACAATGGGCGCACTGGCCGACGCCGAGCGCCTGCGGTTCTCCGATGACCTGAGCGAAGAACGGATGGCGGGACTGTCTGATGAGCTCCGGGCGTCTGTGGAAGCGGTTGCCCGGGAGTGCGATCAGCTCGTCTGAGTGGCGCCGTAACCGGCGAGGATCCGATTGGCGACCTCGGTCACCAGCGCATCCTGGGCGGCAGGGTCGGGAGCGAGACCCAACAGCAGCAGACTGGCGACCCCGTGGGCGCCGGCCCACATGCTGAGTGCAACGGTGAGTGGCTGGTCGGCGCTGAGTTCGCCGATGCGGATGGCCTCCTCGATGGAGCCCACGGCCATGGCGAAGGCCTTGGTGGCCGCCGGCAGTTCGGCGTCGAGGAGGCCCGGGGTCAGGTCGCCGAGCGCAGGCGGGAACAAGAACATGACCCGGAACAACTCGGGGTCCTCTTGCGAGCGGCGGACGTAGGTGCGGAACTGGGCACGGATGCGCTCGAGCGGTTGGTTGGCGGGAACCTCGTTGGCGATCTCCTCGTAGCGGCCCATGAGCAGGTCGAATTCCAACTCGGCGACACTGCGCAGGAGGTCCTCTTTGTCCTCAAGGTGGTCATACAGCGTGGGGGCGCTGACCGAGAGGGTGTCCGCGAGGCGCCGCAGTGTGAGCGCGTCGAGGCCCTCGCTCGAGATGAGGTTGCGGGCGGTCTCGATGATCCGCTGGCGCGAGAGCGGGGCTCGGCGGTCAGAGGCCATGGAGTGAGGTTATAGCGGCGCCGTGGCGCCAGTGGCCCTCGATCCTGGGGCTGTGCGGCTCGGCGGTGGTGCGAAAAAAACTGGCCCCCGCCAGCATCGCTGACGGGGGCCGGGTGGCGGAGAGGGTGGGATTTGAACCCACGGAGGGGGAGTACCCCTCACCTCCTTAGCAGGGAGGCCCATTCGACCGGACTCTGGCACCTCTCCAAGTGTGGTCATGGTAGCCAATGGCGTCTCATCCGGTCACAGGCAGTTCCGGCGAGCGGTGAATCGGTGGGCCGGGTGATGCGAGCAGGGGACACCATCCGTGCAGCGCGGCGGGTCTGAGCCTCTGGGAAAGAGCGTCCCCAAGCAGTAATCAGGGCGTTCACCTACTATTTCGTCATGCAACTCCGGGTCTATCTCGCTGGCCGGATGAGCCTCCTTCGAGCGGACGCCGTCGTCGACCAGGCCGACCTGCCGGGTGCCTTCGGGCGTCACCTGCTCGCCTTCTTGTTGCTCCGTCGTGCTCCGGTGAGGCGCTCGGACATTGCTGAAACCTTGGGGCGAACAGCCGTCGATGGGCCGTTCGACGCCACTCTGAACTCGACGCTTTCCCGTCTGCGGACCCGTCTCGGCTCTCTCGGTATCGATGGGCGTCAATGCCTCGTCGCCACCGGTGGCACGGTGGAGTTCCGGAGGGTGATACCGATGACTGTTGACGTTGAGGCTGCCATCGCCGCATGTGACCGTGCCGGGGTGGCGTGGCGACAGGGTGACGCCGACACGGCGTGGGCCGACGCTGCGGTGGCCTACTCGGTCTCAATCCGTCCCTTCCTTCCCAACGCCGAGGGGTTGTGGATCGAGCAGTGGCAGGCAACCCTCGATGATGTCCGCCGACGGGCGCTCCAGGTGATCATCGAGACGTCGCTGTCATCCGGGGATCTCCACCAAGCTGAAGTCGCCGCGTATCGTCTGGTGCGCGACGATCCGCTGCGCGAGGACAGTCATCGACTCCTCATCCGGGCGTTGATCGCCGCTGGGGATCGTGCTCGGGCCAAGCGGGCTCTGCTCGACCTTTCCTCCCTGTTGGCCGAGGAACTCGATGTCGAGCCGTCATCGGAGACGCTCGCACTCCTCGCCTGAGGGGTCAGGGGTTTTCACATCGGGCGGCCCAGTGGGTCATGCCCGCTCGAGAGAAGGCAAGACGCGCCGATTCGGCAGTGACCCGCCAATCCGCCTTCTCCGCCCGCCGCTGCCGTTTGGCCCACTGGAGTTCGGTGCGCGCTGCGGTGATGGCGTAGCCCCCGGAGCGGAACTGCCGAACTGCTTCCCGGGTGAGGTTCTCGGCCTCGCCGTCATCAGTCTGGAGCAGCCCGGCACAGCGATCGACGGCGGCGAGCACCCAAGGCATGTCACTCAGTGCAGCGATCGTCTGTAGGTGTGTGAACGCGTCTTTCGCCACGGCGTCGTCGTCGTTGTCCAGAGCGAGTTCAATCAGGTCGGCGTGCCATGAGATCGGTGGGGTCTCGAGGTCGCCGAACCGGTCATCGAGCAACCGGAGTTGCCGGTAGGCACTCGCCAGGTCACCGACGGTGTAGGCGAGGTACGCCCGGGCATGACCGGCGACGAGGACTGCGGCTGGAGCGCCGAACTTCTCCAGTTGGTCGGCGCTGCTGAGTGCCGCCTCGTCGCCGAGACCGGCATCGGCATTCGCTGCCTGGGCAAGGGCGAAGGGCAGATTGGCCCAGTCACCGTTCGTGGTGGCCAACTGGACTGCCTTGTGCGCAGCGTGGGCGGCTCCCGCCAGGTCTGCGCGACTTCGGTAGGCGGCTTCGGCCACCAACAGGGTGGCGACGAGTTCGTTCCGGTCGGCCTCTCGGGCCATTCCGGCCGCCCTCAGGACCACGTCGAGGAGGTCGTCCCGTCGCCCCGTGCGGGCGATGGCCAGTGTCAGACCCTCCACGACGAACTTGAGATCGTCGGGTGGCAGCGGACCATCGAGGAGCCGACCGACCTCTCCGACAAATCGGTCGGTTGCTGATGCGTCCCCAATCAGGCCGTTCACGACCAGGTCGAGCAACCTCAGGCGCTCGGTGTCGACAGGAGGCAACGGCAGCGGCTCGGCATCGTCGATGAGATCCCGGGCAGTGCGGAGGTCGTACATCCGAATAGCAGCGACCGTGGCCCGGACCCGGACTGACGAGGACACTTCGATAGGGGCCTCGGGATGCTCGACCACGGCCACTAGGCAGCGCAGTGCCTCGTGGTGGCGTCCTGCACCGGTTAGGGCTTCTGCCTCGCCGAGCAGTTGGTCGACTTCGCTCATCCCGACCGCACGGTACCAGCCGGATCTCGTGGATTCCGGAGTCCGTGACCTGGTCCGTCAAGGTCGTGACAACGTGCATCGGTGATACTGGCCAAGTGGAGAGTGACGCTACCTACATGCGTTTCGAGTGCCCCTGTGGAGCGGTCATCGAGGCCCCCGACCACGAGATCGTCCCTGTAGTTCAGCGTCATCTGTCAGATGTGCACGACCGCCAGCTCGACAGCGAGCGGGTCGTCGCCATGGTGCGACCCGTCTAGCTCGTCGCTAGGGCCCGGCCTCGCCGCCGGTTGACGGCCCAACCGCCGAGGCCACCGCCGAGCAGTCCGACGACGAGGGCCACCACCAGAACGGGGCTGTCGAGTCCCACGACACCGAACACCATGAGGTCAATAGCAATGAACCCAGCGAAGAGCATTCCAACAATTGCGGTTCCGATCATCCTGCCCATCACCTACCTCCCTTGACGAGGGGAGCGAGGAGTGCGGCGAGGCCGCCACCAGCGAGCACGGTGAGTACGAGACTTCCCCAGGCGAGCGGCGAGGCGATGGTGCTTCCGGCGATCGTGAGATCAAAAGAACCGGAGCAACTTCCGTTGGCATCAGTGTGGGTCGCCTTGACCGTGATGGTCGCACCCGCCGGCACGATTGATGGGATGTCGTAGGAGTAGTCGCCATTGTTCGAGGTGGTCTCCGTTGTCCCTCCCCAATTCTGGACGGTCACTCCTCCGAAGGGGGCGGGCAGGGCGACTGAAACTGAGCCGCTGTAGTCACCGGGTGGGCCAGGGACCCCACCCTGCCAGACCACGGTCCCCGCTCTTGGGATGACGATTGTTCCGGCTGGCTCGGTGAGGTCGACGGTCACAGGCGAACCCCCTGAACTGTCATCGATCGTGGCCGACCCTGAACAGGACCCGACCGATTGCGCACCAGCTGCTGTGGGGGCGCTGATGAGGAGGGCGGCTGCTGCGAAGGCAATGATGACGAGCCTGTTCACGCCACTACCTAGAGTTGTGGGGAATTTGTCGGCATTGAGCGATCATGCGCTCGGGTAGTTGATGGAACCTTGATGGTGGAATCCTCATGGGCTCCGGACTATTAGTACGTCCGTGTTCCCCGGTGGCCCCCGGGGCAAGGTCTGGTGCTCCATGGGATGGCGTGGAACAGACTCCCTGGAGGACCTTGTCTCTCTTGAAGGCGTCAAGGTCATATCAAGGTGTCGGCCGTAGCGTGTCGAGGGTCAAACAGGAAGGCGTACTCATGGGTCGTGCACTACAGATGGGCTTCGGGCGGACCTCGGTGAGGGCGGTGGCTGTCCTTGCAGTGGTCGGAACGCTGCTCGTTGCGTCGGTCGGCTGCTCGTCGTCTGAGGAGGCCGCCCCTCAGGGTCCGTCAACCGAGGAATTTGTCGCCAGTGCGAACGCATTGTGTGATCGACTCGACGGAGAGGCGGAGGACATTGCACTCCCCGAATCAGCGCCGACTGCCGGGGGTGGACAGGCCTATGCCGCCTCTGAACTGAACGCCTACCTCTCCGCAAGCGCCGACCTGCTCGTCAGCGGTGGTGAGGAATTCCGCAATCTCAACGCTCCGGAGGCCAACAGGGCCGATCTCAACGAGCTTGCCGACACCTACGGCAGAGTCGGTGGTGAGCTCCAAGATCTTGCTGATTCCTACACCGGTGGCGTCATCCCTGAGACCTACTTCACCGATGACCTTGACGCCTGGGAGAACTCTGTCAGCAAGGATTCCGAGAAGATTGACGAGCTTCAGGCCAAACTGGGGTTTGCCGAGTGTGGGACTGACTCGTCGGAGTCGACCGAGACCACGACCGGGAGTTCGTCAGGCTCGAGTGGAGCGGGTCTCGACGTCAAGCCAATGACGATGCCCTCTGACGGGGCTGGACTTCGCGATGCCATGTTGGAGATCGCTAGGGAGTACGCCACCGGCGACACGATCGAGACGGCCCTTCCGGAGGCCTGGGTTCAGGCGTTGCCTGACGTGAGTGGATTTGGTTCAGCAGTGCCCGCCGAGAAGTTCGGTGAGGTATCGGGAGTCACCGGGGCGACGGTCTTCTCATCTGGTCTGGTGGGGTGGGCGTTTGCGGTCTATGCCGCTCCCCCCGTCAACTGTGTGATCGGGGCAGTTTGGGCGACGGAGTCAACCGGCGGCAAGTTCCCGACACCGTCGGGTGAACTCCGGACGATTGACGGGGCTCCAGCTGATGGCGCGGAATGCACAGGGCAAACGGCATACGACTACTTCGACTCGTTCATCAAGTGAGGGAATAGATTGTCGTTAGGGCCGGTGTGAGCGCCTGCTCCCAGCTAGTCCTCCCCTGGCTCTCGCCGTTCACTCCCGCAATCCGTTCCTCCCGATCAATGTCGATTGCTGGTGACTTCGCCCTAGGCAACGGCGCCCTTGATGCAGCGTGACCCGGGCGATCGAACTCGAGAGATTCTCCGAGTACGCCAGCCCTCTGGAGCATTGGATGCCATGATCATCAGATGCACTGCAATGGATTCGTTGCCTCTGGATACGAGCCGGTCCGCGAGGCTTTTGAGGGGAATCTCCGTAGCGGCCGCGATGTCGGCGCCGCGTTTGCGGTTTACCAGGACGGTCACTTGGTGGTTGATCTTTGGGGTGGGTTCGCCGATGTCGAGTTGGACACTCCGTGGTCTGAGGACACTCTCGTGCTCGTCTACTCAACCACCAAAGGTGCGGCGGCAGCCTGTGCCAACCATCTCGGTGAGTTGGGTCAACTCGAACTTTCGGCCCCCGTGGCCGAGTATTGGCCAGAGTTTGCCCAGAGTGGAAAGGCCTCCGTCACTGTTGAACAAGTGCTTTCTCACCAAGCTGGTCTGCCCTATGTCGATGCGGAGCTAACGCTCCGGGAGGTCCTCGACAATCGACCGCTCGTTGCGGCGCTCGAGCGGCAGGCACCCCTGTGGGAGCCCGGCTCGGCTCATGGCTATCACGCCGTGACATTCGGAACGCTCGTCGGGGAGATCGTCCGCCGGGTCTCGGGACGAAGTCTCGGCGTCTACTTCCAGGATGAAATCGCTGTGCCGTTTGATCTCGACTTCTACATCGGTCTGCCCGACTCGGAAACCAGTCGAGTGGCTCCGATCATTGGACGAATCGGTCTTGATGAATCGCTCACGCGTGACAATCCTGAAGTAGCAAAGCTCGTTGATCAGTTCATGGGACCCGATACCCCACTGGGCAAAGCCCTGAGCGTCAATGGCGCATTCGACCGTCACGATGGCATTGAGGCTCCCGGTGGCAATGTATTCAACTCACCCGAGGTGCAGGCCGCCGAGCTACCGGCCGCCAACGGCATCACTGATGCCCGCTCGTTGGCCCGCTTCTACGCCGCCTGTATTGGGGAGGTTGACGGCGCCAGGATCTTGGGGGAGAACCAGATGCGCAGTGCGGCCCGGCAACGCACCCACGGTGGTAATCGGATTTTGCACGGCATCGACCTTCAGTTCGGGCTGGGGTTCTTCGTCCACTCAACGGTGGCTCCTTATGGCGGGGAGGGTTCGTTTGGCCATGGAGGAGCCGGTGGCTCACTGGGGTGGGCCGACCCTGATGCCGGACTGGCGATTGGTTACGTGATGAACCGCATGGAGATGGGGCTGACTGGTGACGAGCGGGCCAGTTCTCTCATCGATGCCGCCTACGCGTCCGCTCGCCACTAGCGATTCGTTGTCAGCGCCTCTGATCAGTTCTAGCAGCGGGACTTACTCCGAGAGGCTCTGGCATACTTTGGCTATGACATCCGCTGAGTCCCTCAGGATCGGCGTGGCCCGTCGAGTCATTACGCCCCCGCTGCCGGTAGCGCTTGCCGGTTACGGAGATCGGGTGCAGCCGGCAACTGGGGTCCATGACGATCTCGAGGCTCGTGTTGTTGTTTTTCGAAGTGGTGACCTGACGCTGTGTCTTGTGGTTCTCGATCTCATGGCTATGAGTGCCGATTGGGCGAATCACACCCGACGCGCCGTCGCCGAGGCTCTCGACGTCGGCGTTGCTCACGTGATGACTTCAACGACGCACACCCACGCTGGACCGAGCACGGTGTCAGGAACCGAATTGCTCGGTTGGGAGGTCCCCAAGCACTGGCGTCCCGATCTGGCCGAGCACTGTGTCTCCGCCGCGTTGGAGGCGTATCGAACGGCCGCCCCGGTCGAATTGTCTTTTGTTCGTGCGCCACTGGAAGCGTCCCTGTCGTTCAATCGTCGGGGGCACTCGTACGCTCCGACGTTTGCCGCTTTTCAGGCGACTGGTGAATCCGGTGAGGTGCTGTTGACGCTTTTGAGTATCGGTGTTCACGGTGTCGTGCTGGGTCCGAGCAATCGTGAGATTTCAGGTGATTGGATCGGTGTGTGTCGGACTGAGGTGGAGAAGGCATCCGGGGGGACGTGCGTCTTCGTTCAGGGCTGCCATGGTGATGTCGATCCCCATGGCATGAGTTGGGAGGGATTGCCCGGGGATTGGTTTGGTGCCGTTGACAGAGTCGGGAACGGGTTCGCAGCGTGCGCCATCAGTGCACTTGGTGCCGCCGAGCCAGCGATCGGTCCGACCCGGGTGGTGCGTCACTCCACGTTTGACCTTGATGTCGCTGGATCCGGCATGGCGATGATTACCCGACGGGACACCGTGAGTGTTGAGCTCGCTGAATGGGAGGTGGGCGGCGTTCGACTCGTGATGGTTCCCGGAGAGGGGTTCGCCGAACTGGGTTCACAGATAGTTGCGGGGCGAGCGGATCTGCCCACCCTGATCGTTGGCTTTTCGCCTCACTGGCTGGGTTACCTTCCGGTGCCGTTCGGCGAAGGTTATGAGGAAGGGCTGTCCTTCGGTGCTGATTTCGTCGATCGGATTGCCACCGAGCTCGCTTCACCCCGTTAACCCTCTGTCCGCCGCAGTGTCATCGCCCAGGGTGTGACCGCCAGTAGCGCCCAGCCTGCGTCGCTACTGACGTATTGATCCTGCTTCGTCAAGGTGGTGTCAATCCAGACCGCCTAGCTTTCCCTTGCATCAACACGGAGGAAATCATGTCTATTGACCGACAGTTTTCGGAAGGTCCTCGTAGGCGATCCCGTTTTGTAGCCGCAATCGGGGTCTCGCTCCTTTTGGTCGTTGGGCCTGCTTGTTCCGGCTCAGAGGGTCCTGCCTCTGGCGGGTCAGCAGCCTCAGGTTCTTCCTCAGGTGACTTCGCTGCCGCTTTCGGTGAGCTCTGTGCCGCGATCCTTGAGGGGCAGAGCAAGGTGGTCCAACCCGTTGTTCAAACGAACGGCGTGTCCGCTCGTCTGTATGCCACTTCGGACGTGAGGGCCTCTCTCAATGAGGTTGCCGCGCTGACCACGGATTTCGCTGACGGCATTCGGAATTTGAACGCGCCGGACGAGAAACGGCAGGCAGCAAACGACCTCGCCGACTTCTGGAACTCAGTGGCTGAACAGAATCGGCTGGTGGGGAGCGAGGTGAGTTTGGACTACCTCTATTTTGTCCCTGTTGACAGGTTTGCGGAGAGGTTCGCAGCGA
Organism: Acidimicrobiales bacterium; assembly: GCA_023261915.1. Classification (GTDB taxonomy): domain Bacteria; phylum Actinomycetota; class Acidimicrobiia; order Acidimicrobiales; family Acidimicrobilacustridaceae; genus M30B73. The sequence continues at coordinate 22,982 of JALRFT010000093.1, forward strand.
TTCTGGAACGGGTTTCCACCGAGCGCGCCGAGCTCGAAGAGGCACTGGGTGTTGAACCGTGCAGCTCAGCTGATGGTGGGACGCTCTTGGCGGAGCCGTCAACCACAACAATTTCCCGCGAGAACTGCCGGGAACCGCAACCGAAGGTGGCTGGAGTTGAACTCATACGTGCCATGTTTCAAGTCGCTGCAGCGTGTGTCACAGGCGCCACCATCTTGACGGACCTCCCGGACTTCTGGATCTTCGCTTTTCCCGAGGTCGCCTATGCGACCAATACGGTGCCCGTTAAGGATCCGTTCGTTGTATCGGGATGGTCAGATGCGGTTGGGTTCACCGAGCCGGCGACCGGGCGGGCGTTTGCGACACTGGGCGAGGACGGGATCTGCACCGGCGGGGTGGTCTTCGCCGCGAGGGACGCTCAGAACGCCCCAACGGGTCAGCTATTCATGCTCTACACCCAGTTACCAAACGACAAGGCGTGCTCAGGGGCTGAGGCCTATCGGAATCTGGATTCATATGTCTTCGTCTCATGAGAATGACCCGCCGCTCATCGCCGCAGATATTCGGTTCACGGGGCGGTGGGTACTTTTCCATGCGAGCGGCGACCCGGAGTGGAGCTGATGGGAATCGAACCCACGACCCCCTGCTTGCAAAGCAGGTGCTCTAGCCAACTGAGCTACAGCCCCGGAGATTGCCACACTATCGGACGGACCCCATTGGCTCGCCATTGATCGTGGTCCTCGAAATCAGATACTGGGCTTCCTGCAATCCCCGCTCTTGACACTTTCTTGACGGCCGTGGGGGCGATCTTGACATCCTGCTGACAGTCCGGCGGGTTCACTGAGTGGTGACGCACCGACCCCCGGGTCCCGTCGGAGAACCTTGCGCTGTGGGAACTCTGTGCGGGGCCCGGGTGGCGTCGTTGTGGGGTGGTTTCACTCACTGCCGGGGAGCCAGCGGTAGCCGATGCCTGACTCAGTGGCGATGAATCGGGGTGCGGCAGCATCATCTCGCAACTTCTTTCTGAGTTGCCCGACGTAGGTTCGCAGGTAGTTCGATTCCTTGCCGTATCCCGGTCCCCATACCTGACGCAAGAGATAGTCATGGGTGAGTAAACGGCCAGGATGTGTAGCCATCACCTCGATCATGGCGAGTTCGGTGGGGGTGAGCGGAACCCGCTCGCCCGCAATCGTGACCAACTGCCTTGCCAGATCAATCGTCACCCCGTCTTGCTCCACCACGAGAGCCACTTCATCCATCGGTTCCACTCGTCGGCGCATTGCCGAGCGTATGCGGGCCAGTAATTCCTCAGTGTCGAACGGCTTGGTCACGTAGTCGTCGGCCCCTGCGTCGAGGAGCAGCACCTTGTCGGACTGGCTGTCGCGCGCCGTCAGGACGATGACGGGGATCTCGGACATCCCTCTGATCCTCTCGAGGACTTCGAGTCCGTCGATGTCACCCAGACCAAGGTCCAACAGGACGAGATCAGAGACGTGGTCCGCCACGGCCACAATCGCCTGTTCGCCCCCCGAGACACCCCTTACCTCGTAACCTCGGGCACGCAGACTGATGCTGAGAGCCCGCCGGAGGGGGGCCTCATCATCAACGATGAGGATTCGCCCCTGCGACTCACCGTGATCAGCATTCCTTTCCTGGCTCATTCGTCAGACCCATGGTCCACGAGAATCCGATGCTCAGTGGGTGAGGTCGGGTCCACGACCGGGAACTCGGCAGTGAATGTTGCTCCCCCTCCTGGGGTCGGCCCGTAGCGAAGCTGGCCCTTGTGTGCCTCGACCATGGCTCTGGCAATGGCGAGCCCGAGTCCTGAGCCCTCCCGAGGATCGCCCGGGGCCAGGTGGAAAAATTCAGAGAAGATCTCCTCTTCGGCTCCCGCGGGCACTCCTGGTCCTCGGTCAATGACAGAGAGACGCACCTGCGAAGGGCCGGCGAGTACTTCGATGGTGACAGGGCTCTCCGGTGGCGCCCACCGGACTGCGTTCTCGAGCAGGTTCGTGAGGACTTGTTCGATCATGGTCTGACAGAGCGGGACCATGCCAAGTGCAGCGGGTAGGTCGACGACCAACGTGTGGTCGGGAGCGATGGGCTCTATTCGGTTCACTGTTACCTTGATGATCTCGCCAAGATCAACGGGCTGTAAGTCAACGGTCGACTGGTCGCTGCGCACCCGACTGAGGGTCAGGACATTGGTTACCAAGTTCTCGAGTCGAAGCATCTCGTCGTATGCAGTTTGAATGAGTTCTTCTCGCTCGGTCGCAATGAGCTCAGCCTGGGCGTCGAGCAGAGTGGAGAGCGAGACTCGAATCGATGCCAGAGGGGTACGGAGATTGTGACCGGCAGCGGCGAAGAAAACGGCTCGGGCTTTGTTCGTCTCGAAGTCGATTCTGGTCCTATCGAGTTCTTGTTCAAGCGTGGCACGGTCAAAGAGCACTCCAAGCGTGGTCACGAGAACGGTCAGTGACTCGAGTGTCCGAGCGTTGAGCGGAAGGTCCTCCCGGGCGGTCACCGCCGCCGAGATCTTTCCGGTCGTGATGTTGAACAGCCGTCCATGCTTGGGGTGTCGCTCGACCGTGGAGACTGTGGTTGACGTTGCGAGGGTGCAGGCGGCGAGTTCGTAGATCTGGGATAGACCCCGGGCGCCCATGTCGACGGCTTCGCTCACGGGCATTCCCCGCATGACGGCATCAGTCACGCGGATTCGGAACTCGGTCTCTCTCTCGGCCAATCGAGCGGTTCGCCGCGCTCTTCGCTCTCGGGTGACGATGGTGGCCACGAGAATGGCCACGATGGCAAAGATTGCGATCTCGAGTCCTTCGATGTGCCGTTCTGTCGCGGCGTCATGAAGAGCTGTCAGCCACACGAGGCTGATTGTGGCCAGAACAGCAGCGAAGAGTCCGGCGACTCGGTCGAACGCCGCCGAGACGATGACTGCAGCGATAAGCCCAAGGGCAGCCACTACTGGGTCGGAGCCGAGCCAGTAGGTCGTTAGCGAAGCAAATGCAACGGCTGCCAGCGGCAGGACGAAACGCACCCCACCATTGTTCCCGGATCAGACCCCGTTTCGCTTCCGAAACTGTCCAACGCTCAGATCAGGCGGAATTTCGGGGGTTGTGGGTAACCCCGTTCAGGAGCTGGCGGTCACTTCGGCGCTCTCTGGTGCCGCGACACCGGACCCGCTGCGCTTGGAGAAGATGATGGCCCCAATGAGGACCACCAAAGCGATGGCCGCAACGATCCAGCCGGTGGGTGAAGCCTCAACGGTGCGACCAACGAGCTCGGCGAGGGCCGAGTCGGGGTTGGCGGCGATGACTGCCGGCAACACCAGCAGCGAAATCAGGTTCATCACCTTCATCAGTGGGTTCAGGGCCGGACCTGAGGTGTCCTTGAAGGGGTCACCCACCGTGTCACCGATGACGGCAGCCTTGTGGGCGTCTGACCCCTTGCCGCCCTCAGCGCCATCCTCGATGTACTTCTTGGCGTTGTCCCAGGCCCCGCCGGCGTTCGACTGGAAGTTGGCCATCAGGGCGGCCACGACGATCCCCGAGGCAAGGAAGGCACCCAATGCAATCGGTCCAAGGGCAAAGCCGACGATGACGGGCATGAGCACCGCAAGGAGAGCCGGCGTGGCGAGTTCGCGCAGGGAGGCCCGGGTGCAGATGTCGATGACCGGTCCGTAATCGGGCCGCTCAGTTCCGTCCATGATGCCGGGCTTGGTGCGGAACTGGCGGCGCACCTCCTCGACGACAGTTCCGGCGGTACGACCCACGGCAAGAATGGCCAGAGAGGAGAAGAGGAACGCCACCGTGCCACCCAGGATCAATCCGACGAACACCTTCGGATCGGCAACGTTAATCCTCACGGTGTTGTAGACGTCGGTGAGGATGCCCGACTCGGATGCCACCGTTTCCACGAACGAGGCGAACAGGGCCACGGCGGCGACCACGGCCGAGCCGATGGCGAAGCCCTTGGTCACGGCCTTGGTGGTGTTCCCGACCGCGTCGAGGCCGACCATGATGCGTTCCGCT
>JALRFT010000151.1 GCA_023261915.1 Acidimicrobiales bacterium
CTGGTGGGCGACACCCGCCGCAAGTAGTGCGGCGGCAACCCCATCGGCCCGCCGGTTGAATTCCCCCCAACTGACGACCCGCTCACCTTGGATCTGGGCGGGTGCATCGGGGACGAGGTCAGCACAGACCTCCCAGATCTCGGCGAAGTTCCAACCGGGCATGATCCCCCCTCAGGTGTTCTGCTGTCGTGAGGTCCGCAAGGGCAGCGCCCTGCGGACCGCTGGAGTCTAGGACGGTCAGCGTCGAAGGAGTTCGAAACGGCCGTCCCGGTACTCCTGGATGGAGGCGGGGTAGACGGCCTCGTTGTTCACGAAGCTGAGAGAGCCGAGCACGGTTTCAATGGTGCCCATGCGGCCCAGACCGGCACTGATCGCCTGACGGCTGGTGCCTCCGCCCGCCTGTGCTGCTGCCACGAGAATCTGGATCCCGGCGTAGCCCTGCGCAGCAAAGGCGTCAGCAGGTCGGGCAAAGCGTTCCTGGAAGCGGCGCACGAACAACTTGCTGGCGGGGACGTCGATGTCGGGGTTCCACGAGGCGGCCACGATGAGCCCGTCGGCCGCGGAGCCGGCAGGCCCGAGGACGTCGGCAGCGTTGAAACCGTTCCCCCCGACGACCGGAAGGGTGGGGGCGGCGGTGTTCGCCGCCACGAGGAGGTTCGAGGCTGGTGTGGACCGGGCCGCGAGGAAGAGGCCATCCGGATTCGATTGGAGCGCCCGGGTCACGAGTGCCTGGTAGCCAGCGGAGTCGAGTTCGGCGGGGTCGAACACGATGTCGTCGACGAGGTCCACACCTGCGTCACTTGCACCCGTGCGGAACGCCGCCGCAGCTCCGATTGAGTACTGGTCCGTCCCATCAGAGAGCAGAACGGCGCTCTCGACCCCCCGAAGGTCGCTGGCGGCTGCCACGGCCTGGGGAATCATGACCTGCTCGCTGAGAGTCACCCGCCACACCGCATCGCCGATGGACGCGATGTCGAGGGTTGTGTTGGTGACCGCGAGGACGGGAACCCCGACGGCCTGAGCGAGAGGATCAGTCTGGGCGGCGACGGGGGACAGCGTGGGGCCAAGAATGGCGGCGACACCTTGCTCGATGACCGTGTTGAACGCCGCCGTGCCACCCTCGGGTGACGAGTCATCGTCGAGGGTTGTCAGGGTGATGGGCGTGGAGGTGCCTGCCGCTTCAACCTCGACGGCGAGTTCGGTCCCTTGGGACTGGCTGAGGCCGTACGGCGCCGCACTCCCCGTCAGCGATGCGACCGACCCTGCGATCAGGGTCCCCGTGGACGCCGTTCCCGAATTGGTCGACGTATCAGCTTCGGCAGGTTCAGGCGATGAGCCCCCGGAGCAGGCGGCGCTGAGTGCGACGACGGCGATGACCGCAACGCTGACAACCACTCGTCTGACCCGCACTACTGCCTCCCGCTTGCCGTCACTTCCGTCGACAACTCGCCGTGTTCGAGGCGGGCTGCGTCCTAAGCGAGCAGACCGTAACAGGCCAGCCGGCTGCTCACGCACCCTGGTCAGCGGGCGGTAATGACGGCAGCCGGTAGTGTGGCCAACGTGGACTTTGACCTGCCACCAGAGGACGATCCACGTCGGCAGGCGGTGCGGCAGTGGTTGGCTCGTCATCCCGATCCGAGTCCCCGTAAGCTCGCTGAGGCGGGGTATGTCGCTCCACATTGGCCCCAGCCGTGGGGGCTTGGTGCTGACCCCACCCACCAACTGATCATCGACGACGAGCTTCGGCGGGCTGGTGTGAAGCGCCCGTCGAACACCATTGGTATCGGCTGGGCGGGCCCGACGATCATCCACGCCGGTACTCGTGAACAACAGGAGCGCTACCTGGTTCCGTTGCTCGCTGCTGAGGAAATCTGGTGCCAACTCTTCAGCGAACCGGGAGCGGGAAGTGATCTCGCCAGCCTCGGCACTCGGGCAGAGCGGGACGGGGACGAGTACGTGGTCAACGGACAGAAGGTGTGGACCTCAATGGCCCACCTCTCCGCCTATGGCATCCTCATCGCCCGCACTGATCCTGAAGCCCCCAAACACAAGGGCATCTCCTATTTCATCTGCCCCATGGACCTTCCCGGAATCGAGATCCGCCCCATCGTCGAGATGACCGGCGGTCACACCTTCAATGAGGTGTTCCTCACCGATGTCCGCATTCCTGCTGCGAACCTCGTAGGCGAGGAGAACAATGGCTGGGCGCTGGCGAAGGTGACGCTCGCCAACGAGCGTGTCTCGCTGTCCGGTGATGGAGCGCTGTGGGGGATGGGTCCAACGATGGCGGACGTGACCGCACTTGTGCGTGACGCAGGCGGTCTTGACGATCCTGTGATGCGGCAACGCTTCGCCGAACTCCACACCGAGGCAGAGATTCTCCGTCTGATCCGCATGCGAACCGTCTCGGCGGCTATCAGAGGTGTGGCGCCCGGCCCCGAGGCCTCGGTCCGCAAGGTGCTGGCCGACGAACACGGGCAGGCGCTCATGGGTTTCGTGAAGGACCTCTGTGGGTCGGCGGGGATGCTGGCTGACGGTCGTCCGCTCGGTCAGGACGGAGCGATCTGGAACTTCGGATACCTCTTCTCCCAAGCGCTCACCATCGGTGGGGGGACGGGCGATGTCCAGCGCAACATCCTCGGTGAGCGGGCACTGGGCCTCCCTCATGACGTGGATGTGGAAGCGGGCATGGGTTGGTCGCAGGCGGCGACGAGTCGTCGGCTTGCCACCAGCGCAGTCACCGGCAACGATCACGGGCATGGCTGAACCCGCTGAGGACAAGATGTTCCGCCGCCACGCCAAAGTGGTGGCCGCTGTGGACCTTGAGGGCATCCCCGCCGGCACCCACGGCAAGGTGATGTACGTCGCCGGATTCACCTGGCGTCGCTGCCGGGTCACCTTTGACAACGGGGTGGAGCGCGGCGGACTCGATCGACGTCATCTCGTCCCCCTTGACGAGTGGCAAGAGCGGGCCCACGCTGCGGCCGTGGCCGAGGCCCGAGCCACCCAGGAGCGACTGGCCGAGGAATATCGCGCCTCGTTGAAGTCGGGAGGAACCCACTGATGAAGATCGGGATGCAGTTGCAGTACAGCGGTGGCTTCAAGGAGTCGGCCCGCCAGGTTGCCGATTACGAGAGTGCCGGTCTCGACATCGTGTGGGTGGCGGAGGCCTACGGCTTCGATGCCCCTAGTTTCATGGGGTACCTCGCGGCCACGACCGAGCGCGTTGAGATTGCGGCGGGCATCCTGCCGATCTACACCCGGACCCCAACGCTGTTGGCCATGACGGCTGCCGGCGTGGACGCCATGACCGACGGTCGTTGCATCCTCGGTCTCGGTGCGTCAGGGCCACAGGTCATTGAAGGTTTCCACGGTCTTGCCTATGACGCCCCGGTGGGGCGAACCAAGGAGATCATCGAGATCTGCCGCCAGGTCTGGAAGCGGGAGCGCGTCGATCATCACGGGCGCTACTACGACATTCCTTTGCCCGCCGGCGAGGGCACGGGCCTCGGCAAGCCACTCAAGATCATCGCCCATCCGGTGCGTGATTCGATCCCGATCTACGTGGCGTCACTCGGTCCGGCCAACGTGCGAATGACCGCCGAGGTGGCTGACGGGTGGCTTCCGATCTTCTACATGCCCGAGCGTGCCGACGAGGTGTGGGGCGAGGACTTGCGAGCCGGCTACGCCAAGCGTGACGCCGCCCTCGGCCCCATGAATGTCGTGGCGGGTGGAATCGTGGCCATCACCGATGACCCCACCCCGATCCTTGATCTCGGTCGTGGCATGGCAGCGCTCTACATCGGTGGCATGGGTGCCCGGGAGCGTAACTTCTACAACCAACTCGCCTGTCGCTATGGCTATGAGGCCGAGGCGAAGGCCGTTCAGGACCTCTACCTCGATGGCAAGAAGCGTGAGGCTGCCGCTGAGATTCCCCGCGAGTTCCTCGAACTGACCAACCTCGTGGGTCCCGAGGGGTGGGTGCGCGAACGAATCGCCGCCTACGTCGAAGCGGGGGTGTCGGTCCTCAACATCACGCCGATTTCCGATGATCCGACTGGGCTGATCGCCAAGATCCGCAGTTGGGTCGACGACGTCTGACTTCGGTGGGCACCCCCGGGGTGCGTTGATCAGCGGATGAGGGTGGAGGTGCGGCCAAGCACGGCTTCAGCCTCAGCCACGAACCGCTCCACCAGCTCACCAGCCGGAACCAGCGTGTCAATGGCACCGGCGCCCTGCCCGGCAGGGAAAAACTCTCGGGCCGGGTCGACGTCGGTCGCCTGCTCATCGAGGCCGAGATGGTTCACCCCGTCCTCGAGCGAGCGGAGGAACTGCAGCGGGAAGGGCTGGAGTTCCTCAGGGTTCTCCTCCCAGAAGCGGGTGTAGTCGTTGGCCACGACCCGACAGGTCTTGCCGGTGTAGCCGCGCGAGATCGTCGTCCCGTCCTCGGTGAGGTTCAGCAGCGTTTCCTTGTAACCGATGACAGCTTGGGCTTCGGGTGTCGCAATGAAGCGGGTGCCGACCCACACCCCGTCGGCACCGAGTGCGAGGGCAGCGGCGAGGCCCCGACCATCGACAATGCCACCGGCAGCCACGACGGGGACCTTGTCGCCGACGGCGTCAACGACCTGGGGGACGAGCGCCATGGTCGCCACCTGCCCCGTATGGCCGCCAGCTTCGGTGCCCTGGGCGACCACGACGTCGCAACCGGCGGCCACGGCGGCGACGGCGTGACGGACCTTGCCGCACATGCTCACCACCAGCACGTTGTTGTCGTGGCACAGGTCCACCACATCAGTCGGCACGCCGAGACCGGCAACGAAGACTCGAGCACCGTGTTCGATCAGTGTGCGGACCTGGGTTTCGAGATCGCCGGGTGCAGCAGTGAGAAGGTCCACCCCCCACGGCTTGTTCGTCAGCTTCTTGGCGGCCTCCATCTCGACGACCATGCGCTCCACGTTCATGGTGGACGCTCCGAAGGTGCCAAACCCTCCCGCTTCGGACACCGCTGCCACGAGTTCGTGATAGGAGACGCCTCCCATCCCGGCCAGCATCACGGGATGGTCAACCTCGAGAATGTCGGTAAGGCGAGTTGAGATCATGCCCACAGCGGACCATGCCGTCCGCTATGTGGTCAAGTGACGGTCCGGCGGCTCCCACGCGGAAGTGGGTGGGCGTCGGCCCACCCACTCCGGTCGGCCCTGATGGTTTCGCCGCACACGGCCCCACTCATGACCAACTCGTACCACCGACCTGGGAGGGGGGCCCGGGTTGGTCAACACTTGGTGATCACGGTAGGGGCGAGGAGTTTCGCGGCGGTGTCAAGGAAGTGACCGGAGTGCGAACACTTGCTTTATTCGGGAGGCTCGTGCTGGCCCTCATCGGTCGTGATGTCGATCGGTGTGGCGGGAATTCGACCAGCTGAGAGATGGGGGAGCCCGATCCGCAGACCGGGGGGCAGAAGCCGCTCGGACGTGAGCAGGAGATCGTCGAGGGACCACCATCGCTGTCCACTGAAGGCCATGACCTCAAGCGCCTCGAGACCATGGGGCGACCACTCCTCCGTCGGCGTGTCACACCAGGCAATGTGGATGTGCTCGAACTGATCGAACCGGAGTCCGGCGAAGGTGAATCGGGCGTGCTGGGTGAAGACGCACGGGCCGATCTCGGCGTCGACGACACCGGCTTCTTCGCGCAACTCGCGTCGGGCGGCGTCGATGCTGGATTCGCCGGGGTCGATGCCCCCACCCGGGATCTCCCACCAGTGGCCGCCGCTGGGGGCAGCCGGGTCGCTCCCGCGCAGCATGAGGAGTCGGCCGTCGGGGGAGAACAGGACCACTCGGGCCGCCTGACGGCGGAGGGTGAAGGACACGACACGAGCCTAGGGTCCGGGGTCGACGTGACCCCGGCTCACGCTGCTACAAACGAGGGATGGCCCTACCCGCGTCAGTTCTGTTGCGACGTGGTGCGTTGCGTCGCTGTCCAGTCTGCGGTCAGGGTGGGCTGTTCCGCCGTTGGTTCGTCATGGAACCCGCCTGTCCCGGCTGCGGTCTGGTATTCCGACGTGCCCCCGGACACTGGCTGGGCTCGTGGTTCCTCAACGTTCTGTTGGTGCAGGCGGTGTTGGTCATTGGTATCTCCGCCGTGGTGGCGGCGACTTGGCCCGCGCGCCTTCACCCGCTGACCATTGTGCTCGTGGTCGCCGCAGCCCTGTGTGTGCCCGTCCTCGTCTTCCCATTCACGCGGACCCTGTGGACGGCCATTGATCTCGTCATGCGGCCACTCGACTTTGACGACGGGGTGGCACCTGGGGTCGAGCTCGGACAGCTCCGCTCGCTCCGTCAGCGGCAGCGTGGGCGACCGTGGGAGCAGCAACGGCGTGTCCCCGCCCCGAGGAGTCCCCACGGAGAGGACCCGAGCACCCCGGATTGAGCCACGGTCGGGGGCGAGCGCGGCGACCTCGTGCTAGGGAAGCAGCAGAGATCAGAGCGGTCGACCATCCCGGTGGTCCGACCCCGAGCAGACCCGAGGGGGAGCAATGACAGGTCCATTGAGCGGTCACGTGTCGATCGTGACGGGGGGCAACGGCGGTATCGGCCTCGGGATCGCCCGGGCACTCGCAACTGTTGGCGCTGACGTCGCCATCTGGGGTCGCAACGAGGACAAGAACGCCGAGGCTGCAGCGGAGTTGGCTGCGCTTGCCCCTCGGAGTGTCGCCCTCCGGTGCGATGTGGCCGACGAGGAACAGGTCGACGCCGCGTTCGCTGAAACCGTGCGTCGGTTGGGCAAAGTTGATTCTCTGTTCGCCAATGCCGGTGTCGGAGGGTTCGCCCCGTTTTCCCAGATGTCTTTGGCGGAGTTCCGCCGGGTGACCTCGGTCAATCTCGATGGAGCGTTCCTCACCCTGCGGGCGGCGGCAGCGCACATGGTGGAGCGTGGCGAGGGTGGATCGCTGGTGGGGATCTCCTCGGTGTCGGCCATTGATGGCGCCCCAGGCATGGAGCACTACGCAGCATCGAAGGCAGGCCTATTGGCCATCATGCGGGGCTTGGCCGTCGAGCTCGCCCGGTACCGCATCCGGTGCAACTCGATTCTCCCGGGATGGACGGACACGGACATGATTGCGCCGGCGGCGGGCAGCCAACGTTTCGTGGACAACACGGTGAAGCGCACGCCGCTTCGGCGTTGGGGGACACCGGCGGATATCGGTGCGGCGGCGGTCTATCTGGCCGATCCGGCCAATCTGTTCCACACCGGCGACTCGCTGGTGGTGGATGGCGGGTACAGCATTTACTGACCAACACTGGAGTCGGTCACCCTCGCAGTGCGGGAGGGTGTCATGATGGACGGAACTGAGCAACGGAGGGTCGAACGATGCGTGTCGTAGTTGACTTCGATGTGTGTGAGAGCAACGCCGTGTGCATGGCCATTGCGCCCGAGGTGTTTGAGGTTCGCGACGATGACTTCCTCTATGTCCTGATGGAGGAGCCGCCGGAGGAATTGCGCGACAAGGTTGAGGAGGCGGTCCGCCGCTGCCCCAAGCAGGCCATCCGCATCGAGGACTGAGTCATCTCCCACGCTGATCCGGCGACCCGACGCGTCTCGTTGGACGTGCCGATGGACCACGTGGTGGTAGTCGGAGCGTCTCTGGCCGGAGTCCACGCTGCCTCGGCTCTTCGTCGGGAGGGCTTCGAGGGCGCCGTCACGGTGATCGACGCTC
>JALRFT010000214.1 GCA_023261915.1 Acidimicrobiales bacterium
GCGGTCGAGGACGTCACGGTTCTGGACGAACACGATCATGTCGCGGGCCTTGGACCCGACAGTGATGACGTCACCTTTGCGAACCCGGTAACTCGGGATGGTGACGCGCTTGCCATTGACACTGAGGTGACCGTGGCTGACGAACTGACGGGCCTGGGGGCGGGTTGCTGCCCAGCCGGCGCGGTACACGACGTTGTCGAGACGCAGCTCGAGGTAACGCAGCATGTTCTCGCCCGTCACACCGGGGCGGCGGTTGGCTTCCTCGTAGAGGTTGCGGAACTGCCGCTCGGACAGTCCATAGGTGAACCGAGCCTTCTGCTTCTCCTGCAACTGCAGGAGGTACTCGCTCGGGTTCCCCCGTCGGCGACCACGACCGTGCTCGCCTGGTGGGTACGGGCGCTTCTCGAGAGCGATGGTCTCGCCCCGGGTTCCCCAGATGTTTGTGCCCAATCGACGCGAGACCCGCGCCTTGGGACCGGTGTAACGAGCCATCTCAGACCCTCCGCCGCTTCGGGGGACGACAGCCGTTGTGCGGCACTGGCGTGACGTCCTTGATGCCAGTCACCTCGATGCCAGCGTTCTGGATGGAACGGATGGCGGTTTCCCGACCGGAGCCGGGGCCCTTGACGAGGATGTCGACCTTGCGCACACCGTGCTCCATGGCCCGCTTGGCTGCGGTCTCGGCGGCCAACTGGGCGGCGAACGGTGTGCTCTTGCGAGAGCCCTTGAAACCGACATTGCCCGACGAGGCCCACGCCAGAACGTTGCCGCCCTGGTCGGTGAAGGTCACGATGGTGTTGTTGAACGAACTCTTGATGTGCGCAACGCCATAGGTGACGTTCTTGCGCTCCTTCTTGCGGGTCTTGCGGCCCGCTCCCGGCTTGGCCATTACTTCTTCTTTCCGGCCACGGTCTTACGCGGCCCCTTCCGGGTACGGGCGTTGGTCTGGGTGCGCTGGCCGTGCACGGGGAGACCACGACGATGGCGGAGCCCCTGGTAACAGCCGATCTCCATTTTCCGCTTGATGTCCTGGGACACCTCGCGGCGGAGGTCACCTTCGACCTTGGCGTTGGCATCAATCCACTGACGGATCCGACCGACCTCTTCCTCGGTCAGGTCACGCACCCGGGTCTCGGGATTCACCTCGACGTCGGAACAGATCCGACGGGCGGTCGACCGACCGATGCCGAAGATGTAGGTCAGCGAGATCCACAGCTGCTTCTCACGCGGAATGTCGACACCACTGATACGTGCCATCGATCAGCCCTGCCGCTGCTTGTGTCGCGGATTGGTGCAGATGACCATCACGCGCCCACGGCGGCGGATCACCTTGCACTTCTCACAAATCGTCTTGACGCTTGGGCGAACCTTCACCTGTCACCTGTTCTTTCAGGAACACCGGGGCAAACTCCCCGGCGGGTCCGGGATCGTCGCCCCGGACATCTCGTTGCGGACCGACCAGCCCTCTGGCTATCGACCCGGTAACCAACCGGGAAAACCCGGTTTTGGCCCGGCTGACGAGTATAGGAGGGCCCTCTCAAGATCTCCAACTCGGTCCCGGCCCCCCACAAGAGGGCCTGAGCCCGGCCCTCACTGCCCGAGTCGGCCATCAATGGCAGCCACGAGACGAGCCGAAACCTCGGTGGGCTCCCCCACCCCATCGACAGTGACCAGACGCCCCTGAGCCGCGAACCACGCAATGGTGGGGACCGTCTGGGCCGAGTAGGCAGCGAGGCGCTCCCCAATGATCTCAGGCGTGTCATCGGTGCGGCCCCGCGCGAGCATCCGGTCACGGACGACCTCCTCGGCCACGTCAAGGTTCACGGCGAGATCGACCTCGACGAGGGCACACAACGCCTCGGCCTGGGGGACAGTGCGGGGAAAACCGTCGAGGAGAAAACCTTGATCGGTGACGTCGGAGGCCGCAAGACGTTCCTGGACTACCCCCACCATGACGTCATCGGGGAGCAGTTGACCAGCATCCATGAAGGACTTGGCCCGGATACCAAGCTCGCTCCCCGACGCCGCGGCCGCCCGCAGCATGTCGCCCGTGGAGATGTGCACGGCACCGTAGTGACGGGTCAGGAACTCACACTGGGTTCCCTTGCCCGCACCCTGCCGGCCGAAGATGACCAGCCGCGCCGCCACTACTTCAAGAACCCCTCGTAGTTGCGCATCATCAACTGGCTGTCGATCTGCTTCATGGTTTCGAGCGCCACACCCACCGCGATCAACACCGTGGTGCCACCGAAGGCGTTCTGGCTGCCGGGGACGAACACTCCCAGCAGGATGGTCGGGACCAGGGCCACCGCCGCAATGAACAACGCACCCGGCAACGTGATGCGACTCAGCACCTTGGCGAGATAACGCTCCGTGGCTGGGCCCGGGCGGTAGCCGGGAATGAAGCCACCCTGCTTGCGCAGCGTGTCGGCCTGCTTGGCCGGGTCAAAGGTGATGGCGGTGTAGAAGTAGGCGAAGCCCACGATCATGAGACCGAACACCACGATGTAGACCGGCGACAGCGGGTTGGCGAGGTTCGAGTCGATCCAGCTCTGCACGCTCTGGGCCCACCCCTGATCGGAAGGCAGGATGACCACGAGCAGTTGCGGCAGGTAGAGCACCGACGAGGCGAAGATGATCGGGATCACGCCCGACTGGTTCACCTTCAGCGGGATGTAGGTGGACTGCCCGCCGTACATGCGACGGCCCACCACACGCTTGGCGAACTGCACCGGGATGCGCCGCTGCCCCTGTTCGACGAAGACAATGGCAACGAGCAGACCGACGAACGCAGCGATCACGAGGGCGAGCGCCCCGAAGCCCCGCTCGGCGTAGACCCGACCGAACAGCGCCGGCATGCTCGAG
>JALRFT010000243.1 GCA_023261915.1 Acidimicrobiales bacterium
CATGATATCACCACATCACAATGTCGCAACCTGCGTCGCAGGTCCCGCTCGATTCCCCGGGTTTCAAGGACTGCCCCGGGAGGTTATTGCCTGCTCTAACGGGGTGCCATGGCCCACTGGCCCACCATGAGCGGGGACAGCGGGGCGAACGAGGACCCACTCAACTGTTGACGGAGTTCCACATCGAGCAGGCGGTTTGCCTCGTCGAGGTCGATCAGGCCGTAGGCAACCATCTTCGGCAAGACGCTGTGGCCGATGTCTGCCCATCGGCGCCAACTCTCTTCGGGTTCGCCATGGTGGACGGCGAACTCAACGATGGGGTTCGGGTCGGGAACGAGGCCGGCGACGGCCATCCGGTCATGGAGCTCTGCACCGATATCAAGGTGGGCGCCCGACCGGGCGAAGGTGTCGGCGAGCAACGTCTGGAGCCGGGCGAGTGCGGGCTGGTCGGCTGCGGCGAGACCGGCAGTGGGTCGGGCGATCCACTCGTGGAACACCACGATGCCACCCGGGCGCACCAGTGATCGCAGCGACCGAAGCGTGTCCGTCGGGTCAGCGGTGTACATGAGGACGAACCGACCGGCGATCGCGTCGAAAGGCTCGAGGGCAAGGTCGCGAGCGTCGCCGGTGACGAACGCAACATGGTCGATGCCGGCGCACCGCTCGGACGCCACCCGAACAGCGTCATCGTCGAGGTCCACCCCCACGACCTGCCCGGTAGGTCCGACGAGTTCGGCGAGGAGCAGACTGACATCACCCACACCACACCCGACGTCGAGCACCCGCATGCCGGCCCCGATCCCGGCGGCGGTGAACACCCGGCGGGTCAGCGGGGCGATTTGGCGGGCCTGGGTGATGAGTCGGTCGTACTCGCCGTCGTGGCGACCCAGCGCGTAATCGGTGTCCTCAACGGGCCCCGTGTCCTCAGTGGGCATGGTGTCCTCCGGGGCCGATGGTACGCCGCCGAGGCCAAGGCAACCGGCGGTGCCGTGGGTCTCACCTCCCAGCGACGGCAGGGCGACACCCCGGGTGTGGCCGTGGCAGGATGGATTCTGACGCACCGTCAGGAGATCGCCCCGGCCATGCCCCCCGAGTCCACAACCCCGTTGTCGCCCGACGAACTGCGGGAGAAGTACCGCCTCGAACGTGAGAAGCGACTTCGTCCCGAGGGGAACGCCCAGTACGTGGAGCCCGTCACCGTCCTCGACGATTTCGATCGGGACCCCTACGTCGAACCGGGATTCACGCGAGACCCTGTGGTCGAGGAAGTCGACGTGGTGGTCATCGGCGCCGGGTTCGGGGGGATGTTGGCCGCCGCGAACCTCCGTAAGGCCGGCATCGATTCGTTCCGCATGATCGACAAGGCCGGTGACTTCGGAGGCACCTGGTACTGGAATCGCTATCCGGGGGCGGCCTGTGACGTCGAGTCGCATGTGTACCTCCCCCTGTTGGAAGAGACCGGGTACATGCCGACCGAGAAGTACGTGAAGGCGCCCGAGATTTTCGCCTACTGCCAACTCCTCGGCCGTCACTTCGACCTGTATCCCACCGCCCTGTTCCAGACCGACGTCGACGGCCTCGACTGGGACGACGCGACCAGTCGATGGACGGTGACCACCGATCGTGCCGACCGCATCTCGTCACGATTCGTTGTCATCGCCGGTGGTGTGCTGCACAAGGCCAAGCTTCCCGGTATCCCGGGTATCGAAACCTTCGCCGGTCACGCCTTCCACACCGCCCGCTGGGACTACGCCTACACCGGGGGCAGCCCCACCGAACCGCTCAGCGGTCTCGCCGACAAGCGGGTGGGGATCGTCGGCACCGGGGCAACTGCGGTGCAGGCGGTGCCACACCTCGCCCGCTCGGCCAAGGAACTCTTCGTGTTTCAGCGCACCCCCGCCCCCGTGGGCGTGCGGGGTAACGAACCCACCGACCCCGAATGGTTCGCCTCGCTGCCTCCCGGGTGGCAAGAGGAACGGATCCGTAACTTCGTTGCCGTCATGGCGGGTGAGGAACCAGACGTCGACATGGTCAACGACGGCTGGACCCGAATGCTCTACGTCGACACCCGTCGCAAACCTTCCTCACCGGAAGAAGCGGCCGAACTCGAACGCATCGATTTCGAGAACATGGAGACGATCCGCCGCCGTGTCGACGAGGTCATTGACGATCCCGAGACGGCAGAACATCTCAAGCCGTGGTACGGGAAGTTGTGCAAGCGCCTGTGTTTCCACGACGAGTACCTTCAGGTTTTCAACCAGCCCAACGTGCATCTCGTCGACACTGAAGGCCTCGGTGTGGAACGCATCACACCTGAGGGTGTGGTGGTCAAGGGAGTCGAGTACCCCGTGGATTGTCTGGTGTACGCCTCGGGGTTCGAAGTGACGAGCGCCTACACCCACCGACTGGGGTTCGATCCCAAAGGCCGGGGCGGAGTGTCCCTGAGCGAAGCGTGGGGCGAGGGCCCCGCCACTTTGCACGGGGTGCTGACCCGAGGATTTCCCAACATGTTGATGATCAGTCCCGTCCAGGGCGGCCAGAACATCAACTTCTTGTTCACCATCACGGCTACCGCCCGTCACGTGGTGTGGATCATTGACGAGTGCCTGCGCAGCGGCGTCGATGAGGTCGAACCCACTGTTGAGGCCCAGGACGCGTGGTGGGAGGAGATCCTCGGCGGGATCGAACAGACGTGGCGCTACCA
>JALRFT010000242.1 GCA_023261915.1 Acidimicrobiales bacterium
CTCCTGGATGTACGCCTTGTAGGTACCGGAGGCCGTGCGTTCGCCGCACGGCGTGGCCGTCCGCTTGGGGAAGGTGCCGTACGGGCTCTGGCCGTCGAGGACGCGACTCGCCCCGACGACGCCCGCGTAGCCGACGTCGACGACGGATCAGCATCCGCCAACACCTTCGTCACCGCCGCAGTCAACGTCGTCTTCCCATGGTCGATATGACCCATCGTCCCCACATTCGCATGAGGCTTGGTCCGCTCGAACTTCTCACGTGCCATGGAAGGCGCTCCTGTTCCTTTCGATTCCTGATCGGCCCTGTACCGTCAGGAGTTTGTTGTTCTGTGCTTGTTCGTCGCCCCTGCGGGGCATGGATGTGGATATGACCCCCGAGGCGGGCGTCACTCCCCCCGGACCCGGGCGACGATGTCCTCTTGGACGTTGCTCGGGGCTGGCTGGTACGAGTCGAACTGCATGGTGTAGTTCGCCCGTCCCTGGGTCTTGGACCGGAGATCGGTAGCGTAACCGAACATGCGGTCAAGGGGCACCTGAGCCCTGATGACCTGGGCGTTACCCCTCTGCTCGGTGCCTTCAAGCTTGCCGCGGCGGGACGACAGATCGCCCATCACGTCACCGAGGTACTCCTCGGGGGTCACGACCTCAACGGCCATGATCGGCTCGAGCAGAACGGGCTTGGCCTTGCGGGCCGCCTCTTTGAACACCATGGTGCCGGCGATCTTGAACGCCATCTCCGACGAGTCAACGTCGTGGTACTTGCCGTCGAGCAGCGTCGCTCGGATGTCGACGGTGGGATAGCCCGCCAGCACGCCGTTGGTCATCGCTTCCTGGATGCCGGCGTCGATCGAAGGGATGTACTCCTTGGGGATGCGACCACCGGTGATCTTGTCAACGAACTCGTAGCCGCCACCCGGACCGGTGGACTCAATGGTGACCGTGACCTCGGCGTACTGACCCGAGCCACCGGTCTGCTTCTTGTGGGTGTAGGTGACCGACTCCGCCGGCTTGGTGACCGTCTCCCGGTAGGCGACCTGAGGCTTGCCCACGGTGGCGTCCACCTTGAACTCACGGAGCATGCGGTCCACGAGCACCTCGAGGTGCAGCTCGCCCATGCCCGAGATAACGGTCTGGCCGGTCTCTTCGTCACTGCGGATCTGGAAGGTGGGGTCTTCCTCCGACAAGGTCATGAGCGCCTTGGACATCTTGTCCTGGTCAGCCTTGGTCTTTGGCTCCACCGCCACGTGGATCACGGGATCGGGGAATTCGAGTTGCTCGAGAACGATCGGGTTGCCCGGGTCGCACAGCGTGTCACCAGTGCGGGTGTTCTTCAACCCGATGGCCGCAACGATGTCACCGGCGTAGACCTTGTCAACGTCCTCTTGATTGTTGGCATGCATCTCGAGCAGCCGGCCCATGCGCTCCTTGTCACCGGAGCGGACGTTGAGCACTTGGTCGCCCTGGGCGAGGGAACCGGAGTACACGCGGAAGTAGGTGAGCTTGCCGACGTGGGGAGCGCTCATGATCTTGAACGCCAGCGCTGCGAACGGCTCGTTGTCATCGGGCTTACGGGTCAGTTCCTCACCGGTGCGAGGGTTCTCGCCCTCGACGGCGCCGATGTCGAGCGGTGACGGCAGGTAGTACACGACGGCGTCGAGAAGGGGCTGGACACCCTTGTTCTTGAACGCCGAGCCGGTGAGCACCGGGACGAATTCCCCGTTGAGGGTGCCGGCCCGGATGCCCTCACGGAGTTCATCGACAGTGATCTCCTCATCGTTGAGGAACTTCTCCATGAGGGACTCGTCGGAAGTGGCCACCGTCTCGAGCAGTTCGGCCCGGTACGTCTCGGCTTGGTCGGCGAGATCGGCGCCGATGCCATTGGCGGCCCAGTCGGCCTGGTCGTACTCGTCCCACTTGGCGCCAAGCTCCTCGTTGCGCCACACCAGTGCTTTCATCTGCACCAGATCGATGACACCGGCGAAGTCGGCCTCGGCCCCAATCGGCAACTGCAGAACCAGCGGGTTGGCGGCCAAACGATCGGTGATCGACTCCACGGCGGCGTAGAAGTCCGCACCCATTCGGTCGAGCTTGTTCACGAAACAGATACGGGGCACGCCGTACTTGTCGGCCTGACGCCAGACGGTTTCAGATTGGGGCTCGACTCCGGCGACACCGTCGAATACGGTCACCGCTCCGTCGAGGACGCGCAGACTGCGCTCCACTTCGACGGTGAAGTCGACGTGGCCGGGCGGGTCGATGATGTTGATCGTGTGGCCTTTCCAGGCACACGTCGTGGCGGCCGATGTGATCGTGATGCC
>JALRFT010000244.1 GCA_023261915.1 Acidimicrobiales bacterium
CGGCATCGCCAACCGGACCACCGATCACGAATGTCCCGGTCGGATTCACCAGAACCTCGTAGTCGTCGTCGGCGAACTGTGCGGGCACGACGGGGGTGATGACCTGCTCGATGAGATCGGGCCTGATGGTGGTGTCACGGCTGATTCCCGGGTTGTGCTGGGTGGAGATCAGCACGGTGCGCAACCGCACCGGTCGACCATCCTCGTAGTCGAAAGTGACCTGGGTCTTGCCATCGGGACGCAGGTAGGGAATCGACCCGGAGCGACGCACTTCGGCGAGACGTTCCGCCATCCGGTGAGCAAGATGGATCGGTTGAGGCATGAGCTCGTCGGTCTCGTCACAGGCGTACCCGAACATCATCCCCTGGTCGCCGGCTCCCTGTTGGTCGAAGGCGTCCTCTACGGCGGCGCCGGTGCGGACCTCCTCGGAGACGTCCACGCCGACCGCAATATCGGCCGACTGTTCGTCGAGAGCGACGAGTACACCCGCAGTGGAGCCGTCATAGCCAAAGGACTCCCGGTCGTAACCGATGCCCCGAATGGTGTCACGCACGATCCCGGGGATGTCGACGTACCCGGTGGTGCTGATCTCGCCGGCGACAATGCACAGGCCCGTGGTTACGAGGGTCTCACACGCCACCCGACCGGCCGGGTCCTCAGCGAGAATGGCGTCGAGAATGGCGTCGGAGATCTGGTCGGCCATCTTGTCGGGATGACCCTCGGTCACCGACTCAGAGGTGAAGGTCCACGTGCTCACCGGCTACTCCTGTGCTTTCCGGGGGCACCCGGTTGAGGCCCCGCTCATGTCCCCACCGGGGACGCTGCGAGCCTATCGCCTGTGTCAGGCCCGCTCCGACCCTTGCCGCAGGCCCACAACCACGTCGAGCACGGAGGCCGCCAAAGCCCGTTTGGTACACAGCGGCACTTCCACCTCATCGCCGTTGGCGACGAGAATGGTGGCGGCATTCGTGGCGACATCAAAACCGGCATCCGACCGACTGACGTCGTTGGCAACGATCACGTCAAGCCCCTTGCTCGACAGCTTCTCCCGGGCATTGGCCACAACATCGTCCGTCTCGGCTGCGAACCCGATGATGAGCTGACCCGGCCGCCGACGTCCGACGAGTTCGCGAAGAATGTCGGTCGTGGGCTCGAGTTCGATCAGCGGGACGCCGTCCCGCTTCTTGATCTTTGGTTTCGAGGGCGCCGCAGGCCGGAAATCCGCCACGGCCGCCGCCATGATCACGACGTCGCACGTCCCGGAATGACGGAGCACCTCATCATGGAGATCCGCGGCGGTCGTGGCACAACCAACGGTGGTCACACCCGGGGGGGTGGGATCGGCGACGGTCGTGACCAACACGACCTCTGCACCGCGGGCGGCCGCCTCAGCAGCGAGGGCATACCCCTGACGACCCGTCGAGCGGTTCGTGATGACCCGAACCGGATCGAGCGGTTCACTCGTGCCACCGGCACTGACGAGCACCCGCAGGCCGCTCAGGTCCTGGGGTGTGAGCAACTGCTCGGCCGCAGCGAGGATCGTCTCCACCGGCGCCAGACGGCCCGTACCCGAGTCACCTCCTGCCAGTCTTCCCTCGGCGGGCTCCACGACAGACACGCCGCGTCGGCGAAGAGTGGCCAGGTTTTCCTGCACTGCTGGGTGTTCCCA
>JALRFT010000245.1 GCA_023261915.1 Acidimicrobiales bacterium
GCCTGGCCTCGTCTCGACGGCCGCAACATGGTCATGGTTCTCGCCCCCGACAAGGGAGGCAAGGCTCGCAAGGCTCCAGTTCCGGAGCCCACAGCGGAGCTGTCAGCCAACACCGAGGCGGAGGCCAGCGCACCGACGGTCACGACCGAAGAACCAGCAGTTCCAACCGATGAGACGATGAGCACGATCGCTGCCGGGCCTGAGGACACCGGGCCCACCAGCGAGTGATCTTGAGGACAAGGAGGCGACGAGAATGCCGAAGATGAAGACGCATCGAGGTGCGGCGAAGAGGTTCAAGGTGACGGGTAGCGGCAAGGTGACCCGACGCAATACCAACCTGAACCACATTCTGGAAAAGAAGGGTGAGTCGCGGAAGCGTCGCCTGAGCCGGGCCTCTGAGGTGACTGGTGGCGATCTGCGTCGCACCCGTCGCCTGCTGGGTCGCTGAATCCATCGTTCGCCGGGCTTCCGGCGCTGTCAAGAAATGTCCGCACGGCCCCGAGGGCCCACTGATTGAACACAGGAGTGAGTCATGGCACGAGTAAAGCGCTCCGTCCATGCGAAGAAGAAGCGTCGTACAACACTTGAGCGCGCCAAGGGCTACTACGGCAACAAGAGCCGCAGTTACCGGGCCGCCAACGAGCAGGTCATGCACTCCCTGCAGTACGCCTACCGCGACCGTCGGGCCCGCAAGGGCGAGTTCCGCCGTCTTTGGATCCAGCGGATCAATGCCGCCTGTCGTCTCAACGACATCTCCTACAGCCGCTTCATCGCTGGGCTTCGGGAGGCGGGTGTGGAGGTGGACCGCAAAGTCCTCGCCGACCTAGCCGTTACCGACCCTGGCGCCTTCACAGCGCTCGTGGACGTCGCCCGGAACTCGTTGGCTGACGCCAGCGCCTCCTGAGTCACGAGACGTCGGGCCCATGGGTCCGCACAACGGCCCTCAGCCTCTGGAGAGTCTCGGTGCCCGCAACCGGCGCCTCGTCGACCTCCGTCGCCTCGTTGGTCATCGGCGAGAGCGTCAAAGCAGAGGGCTTTTCGTCCTCGATGGTGAACGCCTGATTGCGGACGCCCTCGGCGCCGGGATCGAACTCGTCGAGGTCTTCCACGACGAGGAGGCGACCCGGGAAGCGTCCATGCGTCGCCTGCTGGCAGAGGCCCAGGCCGATGGTGTTGCTGTGACACCGGTGGTGGCGGGAGTGTTGCAGCGCATCGTCGATCCTGTCAGCCCGCGTCCCATCGCCGCGGTGGCCGTCATGCCACCTGAGGCCCAGCTCGCAGCGGCGGCCGCATCCGGTGGGGACGTGCTCGTTCTCGATGGTGTGGCTGACCCCGGCAATCTCGGAACGTTGATTCGAAGTGCGGAGGCCGCCGGGTGCGCCATGGTGTGTGTGTGCGGCGCGGCTACCGACCCGTTCTCGCCCAAGGCGGTCCGGGCTTCGGCGGGTTCGATCCTGCGGGTGCCGGTCAGCATGAGCGCCAGTCCGGGGGAGTGTCTGGCCCAACTTCAGGCCGCCGGGTTCACCGTCATTGGCACCAAGGCGGACGCCCCCTCCTTTGCTGATCAGGTATGGCCTGAGCACGTGGCGCTCGTGCTGGGATCCGAGTCCCATGGTGTGAGTGAATCGGCCGGGTCGGCTGTCGACGACTGGGTGAGCATCCCCATGGCCCCTCAGGTTGAGAGCCTCAATGTCGCTGTCGCCGGCTCGGTCCTCGTGTTCGCGCTCGCCCAGAGTCGCCGAACCGGGTCCGGCCCGGGTGGGACTGCCCGCTAGCCTGCATGTCCGTGTCCGACTCGACCTTGAACCAGCGGATCGAGGCGCTCGTGGCCGACGCCACTCGCAGCGTCCCGGCGGTGGGCGACTTGGAGGCCCTGCACGCCCTCGAGGTGGACCTGACCGGTCGCCGATCCCTGCTGGTCGAGGCGAAGCGCGAACTCGGTCGCCTCGACGCCGATGAGCGGCGTCAGTTGGGCCAGAAGGTCAACGAGGCCCGAGACGCAATCGAGGAACTCCTCGCTGCACGACGTCTGGAGTTGGTGGCCGAGGCCCGATCGTCGCAGCTTGAGGCGGAGCGACTGGACCTGACCGAGCGGGAGCCTGGTCGAACGGGTCGGCTGCATCTGGTCACCCAGGCCCGAGATCGTCTCGAGGATGTGTTCGTCGGGATGGGCTTCACCGTCGCCGAAGGTCCCGAGGTGGAGACGGACTTCTACAACTTTGAGGCGCTCAACCTTCCCCCGAGTCACCCCGCTCGTGGCATGTGGGACACGTTCTACGTCGACGTCGGTGAACCGGGCACCGTGCTTTTACGGACGCATACCTCGCCTGTACAGATTCGAGTGATGGAGGCGACTGAACCGCCGATCTGTTCGATCATGCCGGGCAGGGTCTACCGACGAGACACCGCCGATGCCACCCATACCCCGGTGTTCCACCAGATTGAGGGTCTGGTTGTCGATGAGGGCATATCGTTCGCGGACCTCGCCGGAACGCTCGATGCCTTCACTCGCGCCTACTTCGGTCGTGAAGTCCGATCACGTCTGCGACCCTCCTACTTTCCTTTCACTGAGCCATCGGCGGAGTACGACATCTCCTGCGTTTTTTGTGCAGGAGTGGGCTGTCGCTCATGTGGCGGGACAGGTTGGCTCGAACTCGGTGGCTGCGGGATGGTGCATCCGAACGTCTTCGCTGCCGTCGGATACGACCCCGAGCGCTGGACGGGCTTTGCCTTTGGGTTCGGTATCGACCGTATGACCGCCCAGCGCCACGGGGTCGACGACCTGCGGGAACTCTTCACCAATGACGTTCGCTTCCTGGAGCAGTTCTGAGGTGGCGCAATGAAGGTGCTGCTCTCGTGGCTGCGTGACTTCGCTCCGCTCGCTGGGTCGCCGGCCGACCTCGGAGACCAGATGAGCGACCTCGGCATGGCTGTGGAATCTATGCAGGTCCCCGGCGAAGGATTGGGCGACATCGTCGTCGCAAGGGTTCTGGAGTTGCGTCCCCATCCCGATGCTGACCGGATCCAGATTGTCCTCGTTGATGCTGGCGGCGAGCAGCATCTGCAGATCTGCTGTGGAGCGTTCAACATGAGCGTCGGCGACCTCGTGCCCCTCGCTCCGGTGGGGGCCACACTCCCCGACGGCATGGCCATTGGCCGTCGCAAGATGCGCGGCGAATGGTCCGAGGGCATGTTGTGTTCGGCCAGTGAGTTGGGCATCCCCAGTCACGACGACGGCATTCTCCTCCTTGGACCCCGGGCATCGGACGGGGAGCCTCCCGTGCCTGGCGAGCCACTCACCAGCGCCCTCGGCATGGCCTCCGACGTGATCTACGACCTCGAGATCAACCCGAACCGCCCCGATGCTCTCTGCGTTGCTGGCGTTGCCCGCGATCTTGCCGCACGGCTGGGTGAGCCTTTCAGCCTCCCCAACCCTCCGAGCTTGCCGGATGGTTCAACCG
>JALRFT010000270.1 GCA_023261915.1 Acidimicrobiales bacterium
ATTCAAGCAAATCAGCATCGATTAAATTAAAATATAAAATAGTTGCTGGAATGGGTGTCGATGGCCGTGTGCTCTGACGGTTCCTACGGCGTCGATGAGGGACTCATCTCGTCGTTCCCGGTGACGTGTGCCAACGGCAAGTGGGAGATCGTGCAGGGTCTCGACATCGATGACTTCTCCGCAGGGCGCATCGCTACGAGCGTCGCCGAACTCGGTGAGGAGCGGGCCGCCGTCGGGGAACTCGGCCTGTTGGGGTGACCGTCAGTCGTCGTCGATGGCGACGGCACTGAACACGTCACCGAGTCCGCCCATCAGATCGTGGTGATCGAGGAGTACCTCGGTGTTGCCACCAACTTGGAGCTGGCCATGGGTGAAGGCCGACTGGGCGGTGGTGGTACCGGCGGCAATGGACCGGGCCGTGGCCGCGTCGGTGGTGAACCTGATGTCGGGGGTGCCGGCGGGACCGGAGTGAAATCCGACCTCGCCATCGGCGATGGTCACGTGCCATCGGGCCTCCTCCACGGAGCCTGTGAGATCAGTCACGACCTGCTCGATGACGAGATGCACGCCGAGGGTGCGGTCCCGGAGGTTCTCGTTGGCACCGGCGGCGGCGTTGAGGGCGTCGATCCACTGATCGGACAGGTGACGGGGCACTCCGCAAGACTAGGCAACCTTTGCGGCCTTCTCCCTCACCGACGGTGGGCACACTTGCAATCGGCGGGGGCTCATGGTGAGGTGGGGCATGGCCCCCCTCCCCGATGATCTGACCACAACCCTCACCCGTGTTGCCCGGGCCCAACGCAGCCTCAGCGCCGAGTCGCTGGCCCCCCTCGGGCTGCACCCCGGTCAGGACGAGTTGCTCCGCCTGCTGTGGCGTCAGGACGGTCTCGTCCAATCGAGAATCGTCGACGCGCTGGGGGTCGAGGCCCCAACGGTGACCAAGATGGTGCACCGCCTTGAGCTCGCCGGCTTTGTCCAACGCCGTGCGGCACCTGCCGACCGACGCGCAACCCAGGTGTGGCTCACCCCGGCAGGCCGACAGTTGCGTCCGGCAGTCCAGCGGCTCCGTAAACGAATCGACCGGCGCATGACCGACGGGTTTACCGACCGTCAGGCCGCGACGCTGCAGGCATTGTTGGAGCGAATTCTCATCAATCTCGACGACCAGTGAGCCCACGTCACGACGCAGGGCTGGATCTGCCGGGTGACCGGCGGTCGGCGCCTGCGGACTGGTGTGAGCAGTGGACGTTCGATGCCGTGTTCACCGATCCCCGTGACGGCTCGGTGCTACTCGGCGTGGCCGTGGGGGTTGGCCGGCATCCGGCGCTCGGGCGGGGCTGGTACCACGCCGTTGTGGTCGGACCGGGTCGTGACACCGTCAGCGTCGTGGACACCGACCTCGCAGTGTCCAACGGCGCCGGCGGGCTCGAGTTGCGCTCACCGGGATTGTGGGCTGATCACAACCCCACGGCGGCCTTCGGTCACTGGACCGTCGCCGCCGAGGCGTTCGGGGTGGCGCTCGAGGACCCGTGGGAAGCGTGGGGTCGGGCGTTCGGGGCACCCCAACCGGTTGGCCTCGATCTCGAGTGGGATCCCGCGCCCGGTGCCGACCTCGCGGGACTCGATCCGATCGATGCTGATCTGGGGGGTACGTGGCGGGTGGGGTGTGAGGTGCACGGCGTGGTGCTCGTCGCCGACGAGCGACATGAGGTCATCGGCTTTGGCACCCGTGGTCGGTCGTGGGGGACCGCCCTCCCTGTGGCAAAGGGTCACCATTGGATGTGGTGGCGTGACGACAACGGCTCCTGGTTTACCCACGCGGCCCGCAGCGATCCTGACCGAGACCCCCGAGATGCGCCGTCTCCCGCCGTTTCGGTTACGGCGTGGGCGCCGGTGCTCGGCGGGGGTGGGACACCACTCGCCCAAGCGGTCGTGCGGTGTGACGATGGTTCCCGCTCGGGGGTGGGTTGGCTGCACCAGCGCTGAGGGTGGTGTCCCTGCCCTGGTGTTCAGTCCTCACCCAGTTCGGCGGCGAGATCGGCGTCGGAGCGATGAGCGACACGCTCGCTGATAGCCGTGATGCCGAGCACAAGGACGAACCCAACGACCGCCACGACGAGTGGGACGATGACATCGCCGGAGGGCATCTCGAGAGCAGCGTTGCCGGCGGTGCCGTCCGGCCATGGCCACAACACCCGAAGTGACCCCAGCATGAGACCAATGAGGGCGGCGAGCATCGTCCGCTCATGGTTCACCAGTCCCCAGTGCAGCACCTGGGAGAAGGCGGCCAGACCGATGACGCACCCGGCGATGAATACGGCGAGGATGAGGAAGTTCCGGTCGGTGACGGCGCCTAGCACGTTGTCGTACATCCCGAGCATCAACAAGAGGAACGAGCCGGAGATGCCGGGCAGGATCATGGCGCAGATGGCGATGGCCCCGGCCACGAAGTAGATGGGGAGTGCCGGGTCGTTGACTGGACCTGACTGAAGTCCGAGGACGAAGAAGGTGACGACGGCGGTGGCGAGGCCGATGAGTACCCGGGACAGATCCCAGCCCTGCACGAGTCGTGAGGCCACCACCACCGAACCCATGACGAGACCGAAGAACAAGGCCGCCATGCGGATCGGTTGGGTGTCGAGTAGCCGCTCAATAATGCTGGCGAGGCCGATAATCGCCACCGCAATGCCGGCGAGCAGCGGAATGAGGAACCGCCAGTCAAGTTGTCGCAGCCGGGCCCAGGCGGTGCGGAGATCGAATTTCGCCGCCGAACCGAGCACGTGGGCGCCGGCGCTGACCTGGCTGATGAGGCGGTGGTAGATGCCGAGCACCAGCGCCACGGTTCCACCCGACACACCGGGAACCACATCAGCGGCGCCCATCAACCCGCCACGGAGAAACTGGGCGACCAGCGGAGTGGCACCACGTTCAGGAAGGACTGGACGATCGGTGCTCACGGCTGCTCTCCGGGGGTCGTTAGGGGAAGACCTGCCCAGCGAGTTTACGGTTCTTCAGCTTCGACTTGAGGTAATCCCGGTTCATCATGGCGATGAAGTCGAGCGGGACTTCCTTGGGGCAGGCCTCGTGACACTCCCCGTGGTTGGTGCACGAGCCGAAGAACTGT
>JALRFT010000336.1 GCA_023261915.1 Acidimicrobiales bacterium
GACCTACGATCCCGATCTCGTCGCCATGTCCGGCGTGGATCCTGACCGGCTTCCTCCTCTCGTCGCCTCGGGTGACATCGTCGGAGAAGTGCGCACCGAGCTCGCCCGACGTTGGGGTCTGCCGTCGGGGGTGACGGTGGCGGCCACCATGAACGACACACACGCCGGTGCATTCGCCACTGGAGCGTGGCAGGGATCCACAGCCGGTCTTCTCGTCGGCACCACGGCCGTACTCGTCGATGACCTCGACACACCCCGGTCCGA
Organism: Acidimicrobiales bacterium; assembly: GCA_023261915.1. GTDB lineage: Bacteria > Actinomycetota > Acidimicrobiia > Acidimicrobiales > Acidimicrobilacustridaceae > M30B73. The sequence continues at coordinate 265 of JALRFT010000336.1, forward strand.
TCTCGATCATGAGATCGTGGCGCTGCCCGGCCCACTGGACGACCGGTGGTTGGTATGGGCTGAGAACGGTCTGGCCGGTCGGGCCGTCAGTCACGTCCTCGACGACATCGTGTACGCCGATGACCAACTCGGTGCCCACGGCATCGATGACGGGTTCGCAGCGCTTGATGCCACGATGCAATCGGTCCCGGCCGGAAGCGACGGGGTCCTGTTCGGTCCGTGGCTGACCGGGTCGATGTCTCCGTCGTCATCACCGACGATGCGGGGAGCATTCGTCAACCTCACCCTCGACACCGGTCGCGCCCATCTCGTGCGCGCATCCCTTGAGGGGGTCGCCCTGAACGCTGGTTGGTTGCTGCCGTGGGTGGAGGCGTTGTGTGGACGTCCGGCCGAACGGGTCGTGCTCGGGGGCGGGGCGGCACGATCCATGGCGTGGGCCCAGGTGTTTGCCGATGTGCTCGACCGCCCGGTGTTCCCGCTCGGTGACCCGGCTCACGCCGTGGCTCGAGCAGTGGGGCTCGTGGCTCTCTGGGGGGCAGAGACGGTGGCCGCCGACTCCGACGGGGTGGTGGTGGGGACCACGAAGGCCTGTGTTCCTGATCCCGCCAATCGTGCGTGTTACGACGACGCTCAGCGCCGCTTCATTGCGTTGTTTGAGGCGTTGCGATCAGTGGCGGACTAGCTCGGGTATCGGGCACCGCCGTACCCCGGGTGGGTCGGTGCGGTGACACTGGGGTGCATCAGTCATGATGGGTTCATGGCCGCTTTCCCATATGCCGATCGCTTCCCCATCAATCGCACCATGCCCGAGGAGGGCCGACCCCGCGAGCAGATCATTGCTGACCTCGCGGCCATCGCCACCGAGGAAGACGCCTCGTGGGAGACCGGTCGGGTCTCGGGAAGCCTGTACTGCGGGGACCACAGTCACTACGACTTCCTGACCGAGGCCTTCGGCTTGTTTGCCCATGTCAACGTGCTGCAGCGCGACCTGTGTCCGAGCGCCACCCGGTTCGAGGGGGAGATCATTGCCATGACTCTCGACATGCTCTCGGCGTCCTCGGTGACCGATGGTGACCCGGTGGGGCTCGTCACCTCGGGAGGTTCGGCGAGCATCGCCCACGCCATGCTCTCCTATCGGGAACAGGCCCGTGCCAACGGCCGCTCGGGTCGCCTCAACGTCATCAAGCCCGAGACGGCCCATCCTGCATTCGACAAGGCTTGCCATCTGTTCGACCTCGAGATGCGTGTCGCTCCCGTGAGTGCCGAAACCACAGTCGTCGATCCGGCGGACGTGGCCGCGCTCATTGATGACGACACCATCGTCATCATCGGGTCAGCGTGCAACTACGGCTACGGCACGGTGGACCCCATCACCGAGTTGGGCCGCCTCGCCCTTGAGCGGGGCGTCGGCCTCCACGTCGACGGGTGCCTCGGCGGTTTCATCCTGCCGTGGGGACGCGAGCTCGGCTACGACATCCCGGCGTTCGACTTCAGCGTGCCGGGGGTGACCACGATCAGTGCCGACACCCACAAGTACGGCTACGCCTTCAAGGGAACATCGGTGCTGGCTTTCCGTGATCGGGCATTGCGCAACAGCCAGTACTTCTTCAACACCTCATGGACGGGCGGCAAGTACTGCTCGCCGGGCATGGACGGCTCCCGCTCCGGTGGTCTGCTGGCCGCGACCTGGGCCTCAATGGTGAGTCTCGGACGCAACGGGTATCTCGACTACGCCCGCAAGATCTTCTCGACGGCGGCGAGCATGCAGGACGCGGTCCGCAGCCATCCCGAACTGCGCATCATGGGCAACCCGACCTTCTGTTTCTCCTTCACCTCGACCGGTGAGGGTGACGGGGCCTTTGACATCTACCACGTCAACGATTTCATGCGGACCCGGGGTTGGCGGTTCAACGGACAGCAGTACCCCAACGCCATCCACATGGCCGTGACCCGACCCCAGACCCAACCGGGTGTGGCCGAGGCGTTCGCCGCTGATCTCACCGAGGCCGTCGAGTACGCCCGCTCCCATGCCGGTGACACCCCCCACTCGGGTGCCATCTATGGCGGGGTGGCCGGCGGACTCACCGACGAGGCCGATGAGTTCATCCGCACGATCATGACCGACATGATGGACGGCCATCAGCAGGTTCCCGCCTCCTGAGGGCTGCCGTGGGCTCGCTCACCTGCGCTACTACCGTGCCGAAGATGTCTCCACGACGGTTGCATCGACTGGCGTCCATCGCTCTGGCCGCCGCGGTGGTGCTCGGTGCGCTGGGCACCGGGCCGATCGAGCCCGTGGGTGCGGCGGTGGGAGGCATTGCTCTTCCCTGTGACCCGGCCAGGCCGGAGACGTGCACGTTGAGTGCGCTCGCCGACGAGCTCGGTATCCGCATCGGGGCCACAGCCGAGGCCAGTGAGGTCGAGCCCGGTCCCTATGCCCAGACGCTGGCGCGTGAGTTCAACTCGCTCACCCCCGAGAACGCCCTGAAGTGGTACTCGACCAACCCGGCCCCGGGG
>JALRFT010000024.1 GCA_023261915.1 Acidimicrobiales bacterium
GCCGGATTGGGGTCGATTTCCTCGGCGATCAGTCGGCGCAGGATGCCCGTTCCCTGGGAGTGTCCAACGAGGACGACCCCGCGTCCGCCGTTGTCGTTGGCCATGTAGTGGCGGAAGGCGTCGCGGGCACTGGCGTAGGCGATGTCCCGGGGAGAGGCCGGCTCAAGGGGTGGGTTGCCACTGCCGTCGCGCTCGTTGTCCGACGCCGAGCCGTTGCTCTGGGTGTTGCGATCCCCCCCGTTGATGGCGCCGGAGATAGTGGACAGTGTTGCCTGGTTGTACATCGGTGCCCACAGCCGGCACGATCCGGCGAGACGCGCGGCCTGGCTCAACACCGCTGTGGCCTCGCCGCCACCCGGTTCGAGGTCGCTGTTGGGTCCCGGGTCGGTGGAGACGGTCGGGTAGACGTAGAAGCAGTCCACGGGCGGGTCGTCGGCCGGCTGGAACGGTTCGGAGGTGCGGGTGCCGTCGGCCTCGATCACCTCGGCATTGAGGTTGGTGTCGCACACGTCCTCGGCGTCAGGCCGACATAGCCATGTGGCGGGATCGACGTAGACCTCAGACGAGTACCCAGCGAACGGAGTCGGTACGAGACCGACTGGACTGGTGATCGTCGATGAGGTGCCGCTTCCTTCGGTAGAGCTCGTCGTCTCGTCAACGGCCGAACAGCCGGCGCCGGTGAACAGCACCGCGGTGAGGACCAGCACGGAGAGGCGGCGCGTGGGGGTGGTCCAACGTTTCATTCCAGCGACCATACCGGTGGTGATGTGACGCACTGGTTGCAGTCCAGTGTCGGTGGCTGACCCCCCATGGAGAAAGACCGCTTGCTCCCTACCGTGACAGACGTCGGCTCTTCCCCGTCGACCTCCGAACCAGTGGTGCCGCAAGGCGCTACCGCACACCCGAGGTGATCACCATGGAAATCCGAGATGCGATCCGCAAACCACCAGTGGCCATCGACGTGAACGCCACGATTGCTGAGGCCGCCAACCTCATGGACACTGCCTCTGTCGGGTGTCTGGTGGTGACCGACGCCGGCCAGCCGGTCGGCATGCTCACTGACCGGGACATCACGGTGCGCGCCGTTGCCCGACGTCTGGGATCTGACGCCCGCGTGGACGCCGTGATGAGTACCGACATCATCACGGCCGATGCTGCTGCTGACCTTCGCAGTGTGCTGGCGGTGTTTCGGTCCCATCCCATCCGTCGGATCCCGGTGATGGACAACGGGAACCTCGTTGGTGTCATCACTCTCGACGACCTGATGGTGGATCTGTCGGCTGATCTGTGCGACCTGAGCCGGGCCGTCACAGGTCAGGTCGTATTCGGCCATCCCGAACCCATGGCTGCTTCACCCATGAGCACGTCGCGCTCCTAGAAAACGATGTCGTACCCGTCTGACCCGCAGTCGTTCGGCGCGCCGTCACCACGGCCGAACGGGCGGCGGTCCCGCGTGATCATCGGTGGGGCCATTGCACTGTTCGTGACGCTCGTGTTCGCCCTTGGTCTGTTCATAGGCTCCACTGGTTTGCACAGACGGCCTGCAGATGACCCGGCATTGTTCCTGGACGACATTGCCGATGCGGAGGTGGTGTGCGTGCAGATTGCCAGCCTCATCGTCGAACGTGACCACAAGACCCTTGGTTGTGCCACCCAGACCAACGGGATTCTCACCGTCGAGACCTGGGGAGGGGGACGACCTCCGGCCGATGAGTGGCTCGAGGAGCGTTGCGCCTTGCTTGCCGACTTCGAAAAATCGGAATCGGGGGCTTTCGTGGAGTTTCCTGAGGGCCTCATCCGCGTGGCTAACGGAGCCATTCCGGTGGAGAGCAATATCGAACGCGAGACACCGGAAGCGATTGCCGATCGTCTGGCGACGGCGTTCGGAGGGACCGCCACCACCTACAGCTGTCCCGACGGGATCGAGCGGTGACGCTCAGCGCAGCGGCTGACTGGTGGGTTCCACGGGGGACGGCAGATCGGTCTCGCCCATCAGGGTCCGATCCACGGCAGCGGCGCACGATCGACCCTCGGCGATGGCCCAGACGATGAGGCTCTGACCGCGACCCATGTCGCCACAGACGAATACGTTGTCGACGTTGGTGTGCCACTGGTCGTTGCGGGCGACATTGCCCCGGTCGTCGAAGTCCAGACCGAACTGCTCGGCGAGACCCTGTCGTTCGGCTCCGGTGAACCCGAGGGCCAACAGCACCAGTTCACAAGGCACCTCGAATTCGGTTCCCGCAACCGGCACGAAGGTCGGCCGACCATCAACCACCTCGGAACGCACCTCGACGGCCCGCAGGGCCGAAACGTTGCCATCGGTGTCACCGAGGAACTCAACGGTGTTCACGGCGTAAACGCGTTCCACCCCTTCCTCGTGGGCGGAGGCGGTCCGCATCATGAGCGGCCACAGCGGCCACGGAGTTGACGGGGCCCGCTCGTCGGGTGGCCGGGGCATGATCTCGAACTGGTGGACGCTGCGGGCACCCTGGCGGTTGGCCGTGCCAAGACAGTCGGCGCCAGTGTCACCGCCACCGATGATCACTACCCGCTTGCCCTCGGCGGTGATCCATGGTTCGTCCAGGTCGCCTTCCTGCACCCGGTTGGCGATGGGTAGGTAGTCCATGGCCTGGTGGATGCCGTGGAGGTCGCGCCCGGGGATCGGCAGGTCACGACGCACGGTCGCTCCGCCGGCGAGCACGACGGCGTCGAAGTCCTGCTGGAGTTCAGCGGCGCTGACGTGCACCCCGACCTCGACACCACAGCGGAACTCGGTGCCTTCGGCGCGCATCTGGTCCAGACGGCGATCGAGGACCGCCTTTTCCATCTTGAACTCCGGGATGCCGTAGCGCAGGAGTCCACCGGGTCGGTCGTCACGCTCGAACACCACGACCCCGTGCCCGGCCCGCGTCAACTGCTGGGCGGCGGCGAGACCGGCGGGGCCGGAACCAATGACGGCGACCCGGTACCCGGTGGTGCGGGCGGGGAGCACCGGTGTGACCCACCCTTCAGCGAAGGCGCGATCGATGATGGATACCTCGGACAACTTGATGGTCACCGGGGGCTGGTTGATGCCGAGTACGCAGGCGGCCTCACATGGAGCGGGACAGAGTCGACCGGTGAACTCGGGAAAGTTGTTGGTGGCATGGAGACGTTCGATGGCCGCCTGCCACTCGTCGCGGTAGACGAGGTCGTTCCAATCCGGGATCAGGTTGCCCAGCGGGCAGCCCTGGTTGCAGAACGGGATGCCACAGTCCATGCATCGGCTGGCCTGGGTCTGCACCTCGTCGAGCGGGAACGGGGCGGTGACCTCCTTCCAGTCCTTGAGCCGCACGGGAACCGGCCGGTACTGCGGAGTCTTGCGATCGTGCTTGAGGAAACCCTGTGCGTCACCCATGTTCCTGTCCTTGTCTCCTCTGCCTGCTCACACCCGGGCGGCGGCCATGACGGCCTCCACCGGATCGGTTCCGTCGGCGAGCGCCTGGGCTTCGGCGGCCAGCACCCGGGCGTAGTCCCGGGGCATGACCTTGACGAAGCGGTCCAGTTCGGCGTCTCCGCCACCAAGGATGCGCTGGCCCACCGCACTGCCGGTCTCATCCACGTGACGACGTACCCGGTCAGTGAGCCACTGCCGGTCCTCGTCGGTCAACGTCTCGAGGTTCACCATCTCGGGGTTGACCCGCTCGGCAAAGCGGCCATCGACGTCGTAGACGAAGGCCATGCCGCCCGACATGCCCGCCCCGAAGTTTCGCCCCGTGGTGCCGAGTACGACGACCCGACCACCGGTCATGTACTCACAACCGTGGTCCCCGACGCCTTCGACGACGGCGACGGCGCCCGAATTGCGGACACAGAACCGTTCGCCCACGAGACCACGCAGGTAGACCTCGCCGCTGGTGGCGCCGTAGAGGATGACGTTGCCAGCGATGATGTTCTCCTCGGCGACGAATGGCGCGTCGGGGTGGGGGGCAACGATGATGCGGCCACCGGAGAGACCCTTGCCGAGGTAG
>JALRFT010000046.1 GCA_023261915.1 Acidimicrobiales bacterium
TCGCCATCCCCACCTACGTCGGTGGGTTCGCCTTCGTCGCCTTCGCCGGACCGCGCGGCACCCTGCAGTCATGGCTCGAGCCTCTTGGCGTCGATCGCCTCCCGTCGATCTACGGCTTCTGGGGGGCGTGGCTGGTGCTCACCCTGTTCACCTACCCCTACGTGCTGCTCACCGTCCGCAGTGCCATCCGACGGGTCGACTCCTCCATGGAAGAAGCCAGTCGGACCCTCGGGGCGTCGGCGTTGACCACGTTCCGCCGCATCACGTTGCCCCAGCTGCGCCCGTCGATCACTGCTGGCGCGCTGCTCGTGGCGCTCTACACGTTGAGCGATTTCGGGGCCGTGTCGCTGCTGCGGTTCGACTCGTTCACCCGGGCCATCTACATCTCCTATCGGTCGTCGGTGGACCGGTCGGGGGCGGCCATCCTCGGGGTGATGCTCGTGGTGCTCACGGCCGTAGTGGTGGTGTTCGAGATCCGCAGTCGACGCGCCACTACCTACCACCGCCTCCACGCCGGCGGGTCCCGACCTCCCTCTACCGTGCGGCTCGGGCGCTGGCGCTGGCCGGCCGCCGGACTCGTGGTCCTGCTCGTGCTCGTCGCCCTTGGCATCCCGGTCGGGGTCATCACCTACTGGCTGGTCAACGGCGTGCGGGCCGGTGAGCCGTTGAGCCTGACGGCGGAGTTGGCGGGCAACAGTCTCTGGGCGTCGCTGCTCGGCACGCTGTTGATCGTCGCCGCCGCATGGCCGGTGGCCCTGCTCGCCGCCCGCCACCGGACGCGCACCTCGCGTTTCGTGGAGGCGGCGTGCTGGGTCGGTTACGCCCTACCCGGAGTGGTCGTGGCGCTCTCCCTCGTGTTCCTCGGGGCCCGGGTCACCCCGGCGCTCTACCAGACCATGGCCATGTTGGCCTTCGCCTACGCCGTGCTGTTCCTGCCCCAGGCCATCGGGGCCATGCGCTCGTCACTGCTGCAGGTCAACCCCGAACTCGAAGAGGCCTCCCGCCTGTTGGGCAAGGGACCCTTCGCCACGTTCCGACGCATCGTGATGCCGCTGGTGCGACCCGGAGTGCTCGCCGGATCGGCACTCGTGTTCCTCACCATCATGAAAGAACTCCCAGCCACCCTGATGCTCGCCCCCACCGGATTTTCGACCCTCGCCACCCAGGTGTGGAGTGCCACGTCGGAATCGTTCTTCGGTCGCGCCGCCGGCCCCGCACTCGCCCTCATCGTGCTCGCCAGTCTCCCGATGCTGCTTCTGGTGTTGCGCGAACGCGACTAATTGCGAACCGACGGTCAGGCGAACGGTGCCAACACGCCGGTCACGATGCCGGCCGCCCCGAGCCACACGAATACCCCGAGGGCACGGCGCAACGCCACGTTGGGCCAGTCGCCACCGAAGCGCCCGAAGAGTTCGATGATGCCGAAGAGCACACCGGGGATCAGCAACCAGACGATGGAGGCGCGCACCGCCTCGTCGCCACCGTCACCGACGAGCCACGCCGTCAGGAACGATCCGACGAGGAGTAGGCACAGGAACCGGAACAGGCCCCGCGGCACCCACTTGTTGAGCGCCGGGACGTTGGGCAGGTCGTCCTCCCACAGCTTCAACACCTGAGGAATGGCCAAGATCACCGCTGCGGTCACGGTCAACCAGGTGAAGCCGAAGAACGGCTCGGCCACGAGGAGGAACAGCACCGAGCGGACAGCGATGGCACCACCGGAGGCGAGACGGCCAGGGGAGACCAGCTTGGCCGGCTGCACGGCGATCAGACGCTGGGGGAACCAGTGGCGGGCAATGTCCTCGCCGGCGAGGCGCACCACGATGCCGATGATCACCGTCCACCGGATGGCCACGATGGCGTCGGGTGACATCACCTCGAGCCCCGACAGACCGTTGAGGGCCTTGGCCATCGAGCCGGCCGCAAACGCCACGAACACCGGCATCATCACGTAATCGAAGATCCGCTCCCACATCTCATTCGAGTCGTTGGAGACCAGCCGTCGCAGGGGACGGATGACGTGGGCGAGCAGCGGCACGCTGAGCAACAACACGGCGAGCCCAAGGGCGGTGAAGAGTTCGGGCCACGAAGTGATCTGACCGGTGACGGCTGACCAGAGCGCCAGTGTCATCCACGCGATGGCTCCACCGGCGGAGTCGAGGCACGACAGGGCGACGATGGCGAGGATGAACACCAGCGAGGGCGTGAGGGCCGTGCTGGGGCTCGAGATGATGGAGGCCACGGCGAGGCCGAACCCGGCCAGCCATGTCACGAGGCCGAACGACCCCAACATGGCTCGCAACCATGCACCGTCGACGAGCACCCGGGGGACGAGCGCCGACCAACGGCCGGCCTTCACCGGAAGCGTGCGACCCAACTCGTCGACCTTCGACGTTCCGGCGCGGGCCCACATGCCACTCAGATCACCCCACGCCGAGGATTCCATCTGGAAACCCTTCAACTTCTTGGTGACCACGTTGGTCAGCTTGCCCCGAGAGGAACGGCGACGCTCGCCGTCAGAGGCCGCCATGGCCGCCGTCGCGCTCGTCGTGCTGAGCGAACGCGTGAGACCACCGGCGCCGGCAAGAGCGACGACGGCGGTGGCCGCCACCACGACGCCGGCCGTCGTGAGCGGCCGGGCCGCCACGTCCCACACCGGAAGACCGGTCTCAAAGGCCCGCTCCAGTCGGGGATCATCGGGGCCGGTGAGGCCGGTCACCACCGCCGGCTGCACGATGCGACCGAGGTCGCCCTCATCATTGACCTCGAACACTCCGGCATGGCTCAGGGTGCCCGAGGTGCCTTGACCTTCAAGGATGAGCGTGTGCTGACCCTCGGGTAGGTCCGGCAGTTCGGTCGACCCGGTGAAGCGCCCGTTGGCGTCGGCCGTGGTCTCGAGGATCACCTGTGGCTCGGAGTAAACGGTGACCCGGATGGTCGAACCCGGCACGAGTGACTCGGCGGCCACCTCAACCACTGATCCGACGGCGAGATCGCCCTCCTGGGCCTTGATCTCAACCGCCACCTCCCGACCTTCGTTGTCCCCGAACAGACCAGAGGGTTCCTCGACCGTCGGTCCGTCGCTGTCGGAGGGCGATGGCCCGGGGTTCCCGTCCACCGGTGGTTCCGACGGCGGATCGTTCAGTGGCAGCACGTCATCAGCGGATGGTGCCGTGGTCGAGGTAGTCGAGGTGGACGAGGTCGTGCTTGACGACGTCGACGTCGTCTCCGGCAGTGGCACCGGTGCAGGTTCGGTAGTGGTGGGCGCCACCGTCGTCGTCGTCGGTGGAAGCGTCGAAGTGGTCGTCGGCGGTGTCGTGGTCGACGTGGTTGAAGTAGTCGACGTGGTCGACGTGGTTGAAGTCGTGGAGGTTGTAGAGGTCGTTGACGACGTCGAGGTGGTCGTCGTTGATGTCGTGGTCGTCGTCGGTGGGATAGTTGCCCGGGCGACCACACTCATGCCGAAATACTGACCGTCACATGCGCCCGTGAATGTTCCCCAGTTGCTGCCGTTGTCACCGGACGCGAGACGGGTGAACGTCGGAGCGGGGGTGACGTCGGTGGTCGGCACTGCCGGGTTGCACTTCCACGCCATCGTCCCCCCGGCGCTGCCTGACATCACGACGAAGTAGGTGGCGCCCGGGGTCAGGACATAAGGCGTCGACAGGGTGTGCAGCGGTGCACCGTCGGCGAAACCACCTTCGCTGACGTTGGAGACCACAGTGGCCACCTGGCTCGCCGGAACGCCTGCCGATGACGACCAGATGGAAAGCGAGTACGAACTCGTGAAGCCCGACGAGTTGGTGGCATTGGCGTTGCGGAACCTAATGGCGACCGAGACCACTTCGACCTCGGTTGAGGGAGCGGTGAAGGACTGGGCGAGCAGGTTCTGGCCCTGGAGGTTGCGCCACCCGCCGTCGGTCATCTGCGAGAACAGTGAGATGTCAGCCGCCCGGGCCTCGTGCAGACCAAACGACCCGACGGTCAGAACGGCGACGGCGAAAGCCAAAACGATCCGGGCCACAATCCGACCCCGCGTGATCCGCCCCCGCCCAAACCTGAAATTAGTTTTGGGCATGGGGCATTATCGCCAACTCAGGCACCCGAATCAACGCACCCCTAAATCAGGTGTAGGCGATGGTGGGCCCACCAGTGAACCCGACCGAGACCGCATCCCCCCGCTGTACAACCGGCGCCGACCCCTCCCGGACCCGCAGCCGGGTGCCATCAGGGAGATCCACGACGTACACGGTGTCGTGGCCGTAGTACTCAATCAGCTCCACCCGGGCCGACCCCCCGGGGGTGACCCGACACTCCTCAGGCCGGACGAGAACCTGAGCCGAAGCACCCTCCGTCGCGGCCGGCAGACCCCGCAGCGGGATGGGTCCCAGGGCCGTGTGGGCGGTCGCGTCAGACCCGGAGCCGTGCACCTC
>JALRFT010000073.1 GCA_023261915.1 Acidimicrobiales bacterium
TGAGTGCCCTCGGGAGCGCTCTGGGTCGTGATGATCTCGCCGCAAGATTCGCCGAACTCCACGAGGAGTACTTCACCGCGCTTGCCGGTCTGCTCATCGGACCTCAGCAGCGGGGCTGGATCCGGCCCGGTCTCAACCTCCGTATGGCGGCCGCGTGGTACAGCGCACTCGTCCTCGGCAGGTCTCTCATCGAGTTTGGCGGCGGCGATCCAGAACATGCCGCGTGGAACGAAATCACCACGGAAGCCATCCTCGCCACCATTCTCTCCCCCGGCGATTGATCGAGGCGCCTCAGTTGGTCGGCTCGACTCCCACCAAGGTGTCACTCAGCTCCCACAGTCGTCGTGCCGCCGCCGCGTCACGAGCGTGGCGCGACGGCGTGCTCTGGCGCACGCCGGGGAAGTACCCACCGGAGAAGTAAGTCCCGGTCACACCCTCTACGTCGGGTGAGGCGGCGAGATACACGAGCGGTTCGGCGCCGCGGGCCGCTGAGACCATGAACGGACGCCCGACGGCCATCATGACCTGTTCGAAACCGTGGACGTCCTCCGACGACCCGAAGCCGGTGCGCACCGGGCCGGGGTGACAGCAATTTGCCGTCACGCCCGTCCCCACGAGACGGCCGGCGAGTTCGCGGGTGAAAAGCACGTTGGCGAGTTTGGACTCGGCGTAGACCTCCATCGACCGGTACGACCCACGCCGATCGAGATCGTCCCAACTGAGCCCCCGCCACGCCATGCGGTGGGCGAGTGAGGCAACGACGACCACCCGGGCGGGCGCTGAAGCGATGAGCCGGTCGGCGAGCAGGGAGGTCAACAGGTGGTGACCGAGATGGTTCCCGCCGAAGGTCGATTCGAAACCGTCCTCGGTGAGAGAGCGTTCACCCAGCACCGCACCGGCGTTGTTGATGAGCACCTCAATGTGGGGGTGGGTCTCGATCAACTCGGCCGCACAGTCGCGTACCGACGCCAGACTCGACAGGTCGAGCGCCACCAGGGAAACGACGACTGACCCGCTTCGTCGCCGCACCTCGTCGAGAGCAGCCGCGCCCCGCTCGGGATTGCGAGCCGTGATGGTCACCGCCGCCCCCATCCGAGCCAGCTCCACCGCGGCTTCCAACCCGATTCCCGAGTTGCCGCCGGTGATGACCACGGCCTTTCCCGACATGTCCCAGTGCTGTTCCATGGGCCGATCATCGCCCATCAGGCGCCGCACTGCACAACGCTTGAGCACAGCCCACGACTACCGTCAGGGCATGGCGAACCGCCCCGCGCCCCCAGCCGATGACGCCGTCCTGGCGCCCCTGGGCTGGGACGCGGCCGTGCGGGCACGCTGGGTCACCGCCGCCGAAGGAGCCCGCAACGACGACCTCGAACTTGTCGCCGGGCGGGTGATCCGCACCAGCCGCCGGTTCACCTACGTCGCCGCCGTCAGCGGTCTCGTCGCCACTATCGCTCCCCGGGAACTCTCCCCCGCCCCCGTCGTCGGCGACTGGGTGGCGGTGTGGCTCGGTGACACCCGAGGCGCCCGGGTCGAGGCCGTGGCCGAGCGCACGACTGAACTCGTGCGCCGCGACCCCCAGGGCCGGGTCGCCCCTCAGGTGCTGGCCGCCAACGTCGACGTGGTCGCAGCCGTGTTCGGCCTCGATCGCCCGCTGCGCCCAGGCCGGATCGAGCGATCGCTCGTCCTCGCCCATGACAGCGGCGCCACGCCGCTGGTGGTGTTGACCAAGGCCGACATCGTCGAATCGGATGAACGACAATCGCTGGCCGACGAGGTGACCGCCCTCGCCGGAGACACCGAAGTGCTCGTGGTCTCGACGCGTACCGGTGTGGGTGTGGACCGACTCGCCGGAATGCTCGTGCCCCATCGAACGGTCGTACTGCTCGGCGAGTCAGGGGCGGGCAAGTCGACGCTGGTGAATCACCTCGCCGGTGAGGAGGTGCAGCGGACAGCGGAGGTGCGCGACGTCGATGCCAAGGGTCGCCACACCACCGTGACCCGTGACCTCATCGTTCTTCCACGCGGCGGGATCGTCGTCGACACTCCCGGACTGCGTGCCCTTGGCCTGTTTGATTCCTCCGGTGGGATCGCGGCCACCTTCGATGATGTCGAGGGCCTCGCCGAGGCATGTCGTTTCCGGGACTGCGCTCACGGCGACGAACCCGGCTGTGCGGTCGTCGCCGCCGTGGCCGCTGGCGACCTCGACCCCGATCGGGTCGAGCGCTACCGGGCCATGGTCGATGAGCTCGCCGAGACCGACCAAGCTGTGCTCGAGGCAGCCCGGCGGCCTCGTGGCCGCCCGCCGGTCCACGACGACGGGGTCGACTGACCCCCTGACGCAGTAGACGCACCCCTCCCCTACGATCCCTCTCGTGCCCGACGTCCCCGCTGACCCCTACGCCTCCGAAGCCGTCGCCACGGCTCTACCCGCTGCGACTGTGGTGCCGCTGCGTGATGGGCCCGACGGACTCGAGACGGTGCTGTTGCGACGTGACAAGGGGCTGACCTTCGCCGGTGGCCTCTGGGTGTGGCCCGGTGGGCGCATCGAAGACGATGACGGACCGAGCGGAGGCGACGACCCGATGGCCGCCCTCGAACGTGCGGCTCGGGTCGCCGGCGCGCGTGAGACGCTCGAGGAGTCAGGTCTCGTTGTCGAACCGGACGAACTCGTCTGGTTCGCCCACTTCACCCCGCCCATCGGGCCCGAACGTCGCTACGCCACGTTCTTTTTCGCTACTGCCGTTGGTCGTGACGTCGTCGTACGCCCCGACGGCATGGAGGTCCACGAACACCGGTGGTTCACTCCCGAGCGTGCCCTTGCGGCGTGTCGCGCCGGAGAGATCGGTCTGTCACCGCCGACATGGATCGTGCTTGAGTGGCTCGCCAGCTACCCCGACACGGCCACGGCGCTGCAGACATTCACCGCTGGTGTGCCGCAGTGGTGTGTGACCAAGTTCGGACGGGTGGAGGGCGGCATGGTGGCGATGTACCACGGGGATGCCGGCTATGACACCGACGATCCCGAGACCCAAGGCGACCGCCACCGGCTGTTGATGCTTGATTCCGGCTGGCGCTACGAACGCACCAACTGGCCAGAACGAGAGGGAACAACGTGACCATGCCGACCGCACCGGGCCCGGGTACCGAGGTACCCCACTCCCATCGCCGCCACCGGCTCGCCGTGGCCGTGCTCATCGTCGTGATCGTCCTCGTCGTCGGCGCAGCAGTGTTCGTACACCAGGTCGAACCGAACGATCCGGGGCCGTTCTACGACCCGCCCGCCGACCTCACCGCCACCAAGCCTGGCGACCTGCTGCGATCGGAGGCCTTCACTCCGGCGCTGCCCAACACCCAGGGCTGGCGGGTGCTCTACCGCTCGACTGATCCGTCAGGTAATCCCATTGCCGTGAGTGGCGTGGTGCTGGCGCCAACGGCAGCGAACTCGAGCGGTGGCCCTCGACCGGTCGTCTCGTGGGCGCACCCGACCACCGGGGTGGCCAGTCGTTGTGCCCCTTCGCTGCTCGACGACCCGACGGCAGCCATGTTCGGTGCTCGTGAGGCCATCGCCAACGACTGGGTATGGGTGGCCACGGACTACCCGGGTCTCGGCACCCCGGGTCCCCACCCCTATCTCATCGGCCAGAGTGAGGCCCGAGCCGTGATCGACATCGTCCGCACTGCTGCCGCACTGCCCACCGGAGCCGGCACCACCTACGCCACCTGGGGTCACTCCCAGGGCGGTCAGGCCTCGGTGTGGGCAGGCATGATTGCCCAGGACTACGCCCCGGATCTGGATCTGATCGGGGTGAGTGCCGCCGCACCCGCCATTCAGCTCGACACCCTCGTGACCGCAGATGAGAACACGTTCGCCGGCCGCTACCTGCTCTCACTCGGGCTGGTGTCATGGTCGGAGATCTATCCCGATGCTGACCTCGACGTGGCCCTGAGCCGACCGGCGCGACCCCTGGCCCGCAGCATTGCCAAGGACTGTGTGGAGTCGAAAAACCAGTCACTGGTGGTCGCTCCCAAGGTGGAGGCGGCACTGCGTCTGCCGTTCGCCACCGTGGATCTGACCACGACCGAACCGTGGGCGAGCATCGTCGCCGGCAATTCGGCCAACGGACCCGTCACGGTACCGATCTTCGTGGGCCAAGGTCTCGACGATCAGATTGTCCGGCCGTGGAGCACCCGCGACGCATTGTCAACGCGATGCAGCGATGGAGAGACCGTGCAGTTTGTGACCTACCCGGGTGTTGGACACCTTGAGGCCGGTGACGTCACCTCACCGGACGCCATGGCATGGATCGCCGGACTGCTCGGCGGCAAGACGGCACCTTCGAACTGTGCCGACCTGCCCGCCGTGCCAGCCCAGGACAGCTGATCTAGCGCAGCGAACGCAGACCAAACCCGATCACCAGCTGAACGATGCCGGCGATCAACAGGTCGATGCCGATGATGACGGCGAGCACCAAGATGGTGGCTGCGGGCCACGCAATGGCGGCGACGCCAATGATGAGCTCGACGACACCGAGCACGAGCCACAGACCCCACACCCCAGGCCGATCGACCAGTGCGCTCATGGCGGCGATGACACCACGGATGATGAGCACGATGCCGATGACGATCGCCACCACGTCGAGGGTGACCTCGGGCCACACGATGGTCACGACGCC
>JALRFT010000193.1 GCA_023261915.1 Acidimicrobiales bacterium
AGCATCAACACATTCAACAACAGCTTCACCTGATTTTTGGGCAAGAGCACACGTGGCGCGTCGAAGATCAATTTGATCCGATCATCTTCAATAAAGCCGCGCGCTACTTGTGCCGCATCGCCGAGATCAATCGATGCTCCAGCTGATCCCGGGGTGTCAGTAGAACTCAGTCGCCACGAATCTGCGCCGAGGGGTCCACGGCCGGCAGATCAGCCGGACCGAGTATCCCCGGCGGGGCGTCGCACACCCCGGGCACGGCGTTGACGAGACGATTAGCGGCCACGGCGTTGCCCCCACCAGCAGCACCGGGCTCGTCGTGCTCGACACCATGCACGGTTACCTCCAGATGGGGGTTCCCGCTGATGACGACCTTGTGCTCACCACCAGGAGACATCGGTTGAGGCCAGTGGGGGGCGCAGTCGGGATGGATGCGGGTGACATGCTCAATCACGAGCAAGGCGCGGCCCCCGACAGTGCCGGTCACCTCGAACCGGAAGGCGCCCTGGGTTCCAGCGTCGAAACGACCCATCGATGCGACATCGGTATCCGTCTCGAGCGCCCAACGCTCCACCGTGACAGAAACGCTCTCGATCTCGAGTCCGAGCAGTGTCGCCAGGTTGCGTAATGACGGCTCCCACACGAACCGCAGAGAACCGTCATGGAGCATGAGAGGCAACTCGTCGAGGGGGCGGCCGAACCCGATCACGTTGCGCACGACGTCGGGCTGGTCGTACAGGCTGTAGTCGAAGAGTTCCTGAATCCGGATCTCGGTAACGTTGGCCGACACGGATGCCACGACGGCTGGCAGGACATCGACCACCCAGCCGGGATCGATGCCCGAGATGAACACCGAGGAGCCTCCCGTGGTACATGCAGCGTTCACCCGCTCGGCAAGGCCGGAAACGATGGTCGCCGGGTGGGCCAGGGCGTAGAACGACGTGCTGACGATGTTGGCACCGTGCCGGAGGCACCACTCAAGGTCGTCGAGTGCCGCGCCGGGGCGGGTGTCGGCGGTGGCCGTGTAGATCACGGCGTCGGCCCCGGGCACCACCGCACTGGCGTCATCAGTGGCGACGACCCCGAGTGGGGTGATCCCCGTCAGAGTCCCGGCATCAACCCCGACCTTGCTGGGGTCTGAAACCACCACGCCAACAAGATCCAGGTCCCGGTGTGCGGCCACGGCACGAATGGCGGGACGCCCCACGTTTCCCGTTCCCCACACGACGACCCGGCGACGGGTGTTGTCCGCTCCCCCCATGGGCGAACGGTACCCGGGTGCAGCCGGGCACGCTCCGTTAGGCTCCTCACGTCTTTCAAACCCCCGACGCAGGAGACGAACCATGGCCGCCGACGATCGTGCCCCAGTAACCCCCTTGGCCATCCCGGTCAGCACCACCTTTGAGATCAACGGCCAGCAGGGAACGGTGCTCGGGCCATGTTTCGGGGTCATCGCCCGCTCCATGGGCTTCACTCGCTCAATGGTGGGTGGGGTCAAAGCTCTCAAGCGCGGCAACATCACCGAGTACTCCGCCACCCTTGAAGAAGGCCGGCGCGAAGCGGTGGAACGAATGGTCAACCACGCCGTAGCCATGGGCGCCACCGCGGTCACCGGGGTCCGCTTCGACTCCAGTGACATTGCCGAAGGCATCGTGGAAATCGTGGCTTACGGCACTGCGGTCACACTCCAGCCTTGAACGTGACCGAAAGAGACGATCCCGTGGATGGCCGTCACCACGAACCGCTCACCGAGCAGCTCGCCGATGATGCGTTTCCTCACGACGACCCGTTCCCGCTCTATGAAGCTCTGCGGGCTGCCGGACCACTCGTGTGGAATGCCACCGGGGGGTACTGGGTGGCGTCACGCCACGCTGAGGTCACCGCAGTCGGTGCCGACGCCACCCGATTCTGTTCCGGCCGCGGCATCCTGACATTTGAAATCGGAGTTGACTACCCGAGTCCGCCCACGATGATGCACACCGACCCCCCGGCGCACACCCGTTACCGCTCACTGGTGCAACCGGCCTTCGGTCGACGAGTAGTCCGGGCGCTCGAACCGACCATCCGCGCTGCCGCCGCCCGACTCATCGCCCAAGTCCGCACCAATGAGTCCATTGACATCGTCACTGACCTCGCTGCCATCCTGCCGGTGCAGGTCATTGGCATGATCCTCGGCATTCCCGAAGCGGAATGGGATCGGGTGTGGGCGTGGTCGGAAGCAAGCATCCCGGGTACCGACACCTGGTCCGATCCGGAACGACGCAACGCCCTTCGGGCTGAGATGACAGCAGAGCTCGCCGAGCTGGTGGCCTCAGCGAGGCTCGCCCCCCGCCACGATGTGATCTCCCAATTGGTGCACGAGGACCTTGACGGTGACCGGCTCAGTGACGACGAACTCGCCATGTTCCTCAATCAATTGCTGGTGGCAGGAAACGAAACCACGCGCAACGCCATCTCGGGGGGTCTCGTCGCCTTCAGCGAGCACCCCGGCGAATGGGGGCGGCTCGTGGAGGACCGGGCCCGCGTTGACACGGCCACCGATGAGATCCTGCGATGGACCACGCCGGTGATCGCGTTCATGCGCACGGCGACCGTCGACACGGTCGTTGGCGGGGTGCCCGTCGCCGCCGGAGATCCCGTGCTGATGCTCTATGCCTCGGCGAATCGGGATGAGGACGAGTTCGGTTCCGATGCCGGCACATTCCGCATCGACCGTTCCCCCAACCACCACGTGGCCTTCGGATTCGGTCCGCACTTCTGTCTCGGTGCGGCCCTCGCCCGGCTCGAAATCGCCGCCACCCTTGATGCCCTCATTGACGCCGGAGTCACCACCATCGACGCGGTCGGGCCGGTTCAGCGCTCCCGTTCCACCATCATCGCCGGGGTCACCAACGCCCCCCTCGTGCTCCGCACCCGCTGAGGATCGCCGACGTGCGCATCACCTGGATCGGGCCGGTGCCACCGCAACGGGGCGGAATCGCCCAGCATGGCGCACGACTCATTGAGGCCATGGTGGCAGCTGGCCACGAAGTCCATGTCGAGGGCTGGGCTTCCCCCTACCCCCGCAGGCTCTACCCCGGGGACCAACTCGACCTCGAGCCTCCTGGCCCGGCCACCGGCCGTCCCGACCACCTTGTGGGCACCGCGGGTATTCGGCGATCACTGCGATGGTGGAATCCGTTCACGTGGTGGGCGGCCGGGCGACGCGCCCGATCGTCGGATCTCATCGTGTTTCCGTGGTGGTCAACCGTACAGGGCCCCGCCATGCGCACCGTTCTCGCCGCAGCGGGCCGTCGGCCCGAGGTGGCAGTCATGGTGCACAACGTCGTCCCTCATGAGCGGCACCGGGGGGACCTCAGGCTCACCAAGGCGGTACTACGCCACGGTGACCGGGCGGTGGTCCACACCAGCCCTCTGGCCCACGAGCTCGGCGCTCTCCTCCCCGACCTCCCCATCACCACCGTCCCTCACCCACCAAATGTGATTGTGGCCCAGCACGAACTTCCTTCGGGCCCCCCGTGGCAACTGCTCGTGTTCGGCCATGTTCGTGACTACAAGGGTCTCGATCTGGCGCTGGAGACGGTCGCCGAGTTACGCCGGCGCCAGGTGCCCGTGGAGTTGACCGTTGCCGGCCAGTTCTGGGGGCCAGTCGACGAGTGGCAGGAACTAGTCGAAGTGTCAGGCTTGGGTGGAGCGGTGACGCTGAGGCCCGGCTATGTGGATGATGCCGACCTTGATGAGCTCTTCGCCAGCCATCACCTTGTCCTCTCTCCCTACCGAGCAGCCACTACCTCGGGAGTGATCCCGCTCGCTGCCAGTGCCGGACGGGCCAGTGTCGTCACCCCGGTAGGTGGGCTCGTTGAGCAGGTCCGCGATGGCATCGACGGTACGGTGGCCACGACAGTCACCGCCCAAGGGGTCGCTGATGCAGTGGAACGGGCATTGGGGTCGCTCACGTCGCTCGCTCAGTCAGCCGGATCGATCCCGACCGGGTGGAGTGAGGTGGCTCAGGCCACGACCGGCATGGCAAGCCAACAACCGGCCTGAGATCAGAGATCACAATCGGCACCAGTCGCTAGGGTTCTTGGGTGGACCTCGTTGCTGAGAACCGTCGCCCCGCAATGACCTCCACCGAGCGGCGAACCGTCGCCCTCATCCTCGTCCTGATGGCGATTCTCAGTTTCTGGCTGGCCTCGAACCGAACCTTCGATCCCGTCTACATCCAGCCCGATGAGCCCTTCAACACGGACTTCTACCGGCAACAGGCCATTTCCATGCTGAATGGGCGTCTCGATGTCCCCTACAACCAGTTTCAGTTCACCGAGTGCTTCTTCCGGGAGAGCCGGTGCTACGGGTACTTCGGGTTGGTACCAAGCATCCTGAGACTTCCGGGGTTTGTTCTCACCGGCTCGACTGACTTCAACCCCAGTCCGCTCATCATCGCTGCAGGGGTCACGATCGCCCTCTGGGCGGCCATTGATCTCGCACTGGGCATCGCCGGTGCTGACCCCCGCGACCAACGTCTCAACGCCGCCAGCCGTATGCGGCTCATCGTCTACACCGCCCTGCTACTCGGTCCCGGGGGGCTCCTCGTCTTCCTGTCGCAGGCGAAGATCTACTACGAGGCCGAAGTACTCATGATCGCAGCGCTCCTCGTGAGCTTCTGTCTGGTACTCCGTTGGATCCTCCACCGTCAGCCGAGCCACCTGCTGCTGGCCCTTCTCGCCGGCGTGGTGGCGACCAATTCCCGACCCGCAGCGTTGCTTCCACTCATCGTGCTCGGCGGCGGCGTCGTACTCATTGCCTTGCGAAGGCGCACGGAGAGGACTCGCAATGAGGTCATCCTCGGGGCGGGTCTTGCAGCGGTGCCGACGGTGAGCGCCCTCGGGGTCTTCTGGCTCAAGCTGCGGACACTCACCCCATCTCTTGAGCAAAATACTCTTGCGCTGCTTCTTAGATCTAGTCATAGTAGCTTCTGAGGATGTCAACTTCCGCTTTGCACAAGCAGAGGAACCTCTCTTCATATTCTTGCATGAGAACTTTAAAGTTTGTGACCTGGCTTTCAACT
>JALRFT010000233.1 GCA_023261915.1 Acidimicrobiales bacterium
GGTGGTGGTCTGCACCGACGGGTCGGACGACACCTCGGTGGCGGTCTGGCCGGAAAGACCGCGGAACACGAGGATCACCCCGATGAGGACGGCGAGCACGATGATGAGGACCCCGAGGATGCGTTGACGGTCCGGATCAACCGATCCCGCACCGCCCCCGCCGGGCCGTGACCCCTCAGCGGCGGTCACGACACGTCACCGTCAGAAGGTGGCGACTCCACCGGGTGCGACTCGGAACGCTCCCCGACAGCGGGGGCCCGCACGTCCGCCGCGGCCTGACGGGCACGGTGGCGGCGGTCACGTTGGCGTCGCAGGCGACGCACCACGAGCGGGTCGTGGGCGTAGGCGGCGTCACTCTCAAGCAGTTCCGCCAGGATCTGGTAGTACCGCCCGGCCGACAGGTCGAACCGCTCGACAATGAGCGCTTCCTTGGGCCCACCTTCGGACCACCAGGACCGTTCGAAATCGAGGATTGCCTTGTCACGCTCGGTCAGTTCCATCGCTTCCAGCCTTGCCGCCCCCACCACCAGTTGCAAGCACCCTCGCCGTCATCAGCGCAGGCTGGCTACCGCCGCCACGACCGCCCCCCGGTAGCTGCCTCCGAACTTGACGGCGTGCACCACGAGCGGTGCCAGTTGGTGCAGCGCCACCCGTTCCTCCCACCCGTCACCGAGTGGGAACGCGGCGTCGTAGGCCGTGAACGCCTCGGTACCGAACCCCCCGAACAGCGCCATCATGGCCAGATCGAACTCCCGGTGACCACCGTGGGCGGCGGGGTCAATGAGCCACGACCGACCGGTGCGTTCCACCAACCGGTTCCCCGCCCACAGATCCCCGTGCAGGCGGGCCGGTGGTTCGTCTCCACCGCCGAACTCGTCGAGCCGGGCCGCAATGTCGTCGAGACCGTCGCAGGTCACCGCGTCGAGGGTTTCCGTGTCCCGGGCGAGACGGGTCAGTGGTTCGAGACGGCAGGTGGCGTAGAACTCGGCCCAGGTGGCACACGGTTCGTTCGGCAGTTGCCGACTGCCGGTGGGTCGCCGGTCTTCACGACCGAAACATGGCGCGCCCGAGGCGTGCAGTGCTGCCAGCGCCGTTCCGAATGCCGCCTCGTCCGGTGCCACCCCGACACCGGTATCGATCCATTCGAGGACCAGAAGTGGCACCGGAGCGTCGGAAACGGCGAGCACCGTCGGTACGGGGACTGCTTGCGTCTCGGCCAGCCACCTGATGCCGGCAGCCTCGGTTGTGAAGAACCCGGGCGGTGGGTCGTCGTGAGTCTTGGCGAATACGTGACGTCCGTCATCAAGACGAACCCGGAAAGCACGGGCGACGTCACCGCCGTGGACGGGACGCAACAACTGCACCCCCGTGCCCAGAGCAGCGCCAACGGCGGCGGAGAACACGTCGCGTTGCACGACCCGATCCTACGGTGGCTCTGGTCGGTCTGGTCTCCGACAGCCACGCAGTGCGCTCGTGCAAGCATCCTGCACCCGCATCGGACGTGCCGAACATCCCACCACCTAGGCTCCGGAGAAACTGGGAGGGATCAGGCCACGCCACCCCCCGGGAGGGGTAGCGTTGCCTTCGTGCTCGCTCTTCTCGATTTCGCCAATGAATGGGTGAAGACCGGTGGCATCGTGGTATTGGCGGCGATCATTTTCGCTGAGACCGGTCTGCTCATCGGCTTCTTCCTGCCCGGCGATTCGCTCCTGTTCTTCGCCGGATTCCTCGCCTCGGCAGCAGCCGTCGAACAGTTCGGTGAGCCCTACCTGCCCGGCCTGTGGATCGTCCTGCTCGTCGTGTCAATCGCCGCCGTGGTTGGTGACCAGGTGGGATACGCCATCGGCAACCGGTTCGGGCCACGGGTCTTTGACCGACCCAAGAGCCGACTCTTCGACCCGGCCAACGTGCGCCGGTCCGAGGCCTTCTTCGAACGTCACGGTTCAAAGACCATCGTGCTGGCCCGTTTTGTCCCCATCGTGCGGACGTTCGTGCCGACCGTGGCCGGGGCGAGCAACATGCATTACCGCACGTTCTTCACCTACAACGTGCTCGGTGGTCTGCTGTGGGTGTGCACCTTCGTCACGCTCGGCTACTTCCTCGGTGAGGTGCCGATCGTGAAAGACAACATCGAGATCGCCGCCATCATCATCGTCCTCGTCTCGGTCATCCCCGTCGGCATCGAGTTCCTCAAGCACCGCCGGGCCCGTGCCAGCAAGGAACTCCCGCTCCCCTGATATCGGCGTGCCGGGATCGTATGAATCCTCCAACCGCAATGGATCGAGGCGTTGAGGACTGACCTCAGTTGCATTGGTGGTGGGGAATTGTGGCCGGCACCATGTCGTAACCGCTTTCTCCATTGAGACCACGCCTAGGCTCTGGTGGATGAAACCAGATCTCGTCCTCAAACTCAGCCTGCTGATCGCCGCCTTCGCCAGTTTCGTCCTGAGTGTCTCGCTGTACTTCCAGGCCGGAACTGACGACATCAACGGACGGCTCAACGGCATCTACGTCGGGATCTGGGTGCCATCGATCCTTGCCCTAGGAGCATTCATCCTCGCCGGCAACCGAAAGAGCAACCATGAGTGAAACCGCATTGTTTGTCGCCGGTGCGATCGTCAGCGCCGTCGTATTCACCGGCCTGTTCGTCTACCTGATGCTCGTGTTCAGCAAAAACGCGGAACGAACGGGCTTTGGCACCGGCGAGATGAAGGACTGATCCGACGACTCGCCTTGCTCACCCGAACCCGCACCATCGTTGCGGGTTCGACACAGCGTCGTGCTGGAATGGTCCTCGAATCGCAAGCCACCGAGACGGCCTCGCCGAGATGTGTCGACCTGCGTACCGGTCGGAGGTGGGGAGACGCTGAGACCCCTCTGAGCGTGAGCCGGCAACGGCCACAAGCGGTGAAGCTTCATCGTCTACCCAACTGATCCCGACCGCGCAGCACAACCACCACCTCTGCCCCGCCAACCAAACTGGAGTCCGCCATGAAGATCCGCTTCCTCCTCGGACTGACACTCTGGTCCATTGCTGCAGTCGGCGTCGCCTGTGGAACATCGGACCCCTCGGGGGTGGCCTCTTCACCCGCTGCCACGGAGGCGGAAACCCCGGCGAGCGCCATCGAGCCCATCGTCAACACGTGGGTGGGTCCACCGGTGGACACCTCCAGACTTCCCATCGGCACCTCAAAGGTCTCCCTCAGTGGGCCTGCCGTGGGAGGCCTCTACGCCTGTGATGCCGGAAACCCCCGAGGCGGCGGGGCCCAGGCCGCCGGGCCATGGCTCGATGAGGCCGCTGGAACCTGGGATCTCGCACAGAAGATCGCCGTTCAAGGTGAGGTCCCGTGGCCCATGGCCACCTACTCCGAGACGATCAACGGATCGACACGGAGCATCACCAGCAACGGACTACCCGTCGGTGAGGTCACGGGCACGTTCCCGATTGCCTCGAACGACCCCGCCTACTCCTTCGACCGCAACCCCAACCGCATTGCTGCGAGCGACATCACCGTCACGCTGCCGGTGAGTCCGGCCACAGCGGCCGAACCGACATGTCTAGGTAAGGGTCGGATCGGCATCCTGAAGAACGGAGTCTCTCTGTTCGCTCCGCTCGACGAACGGAACCGGGATGCCGTCGCCTACGAAACTCAGGACCAGTGCGACGGTCACCCACAGCAGACCAGCGTGTACCACTATCACGACATCCCGTCGTGCGTTCGCAATGCGGCAACGGGCCCCTCAACGGTCGTCGGGTTCGCCTACGACGGTTTCCCCATCGTCGTCGAGCGCGACGCGTCGGGCAACCTGCCCACGAACGCCGACCTTGATGCGTGTCATGGACGCACCTCACGTATCGATCTCGACGGGCAGATCGTGGAGACCTACCACTACTCGGCGACCCACGAGTTCCCGTACTTCATCGGTTGTTTCGCCGGAAACCCGATCTCCTGACGCAGATCCGAAAGAGCTCGCCGTTTGCCGGACCGGTGGCAACCAACATCAGGGAATGGCACGAGTGGGGCGGCGCCAACCCGGCAGCCTGAACCCGGCTCCTGCCCGACGGGGTGCTGTTCGTGTCAGGCGCCGCGCCGAACCGCTGTGATCGCAAGACCGAGATGGTCCGTGGCGAAACAACGACCGGACGCCGGAACCGCTATGCCGAGTCGCTCGGCAGCCCGTCGGGTGTTCTCAACCTGCGTCGGATCGTCGCAGTCCCACACTGCCGGACCGTCAGGCCAGTCCCCACCCACGACCTCGGCCGACACCACCTCGAGGCCACCGCGCACGAAGACGTAGTCGAGCCGATCGGTGAAGCCGAGAGGGTTGCCGAGTTCCAGTGCGGCATCGAGGCGCGTGAGGCTTGGACCCGCCAGTGACCCGTCCGACCCCCACGTCCAGTTCTTCGGATCCGTGGCGTCCGGTCCGGCATCGACGAAACCGGCATCAACCATCAACCAGTAGGCGCTGCATGAACGGTCGGGACAGGTGGGTGACACCTCGGGCTGTCCGGCCGGATTCGGCGCGTTCAGCGGCCGTGGGTCGCGCGGATCGATATTGAAGTCGCCCATGACCACCACTGGTGTGGACACCGGGGTCAGTTCGCTGATCAGTTGGCGGGCTTGGGCGGCCGACGCCGGTTCAGCGTCAGCAGTCCACAACGACTCGAGATGGGTGGTGGCGAAACGGACGGCGCCATCGGCCAGCGCCACGTCCGCCCACGCGTAGCCGCGCTGCACCTCAAGGAGGCCACCGACCACCGTCGTGGCGTCAAACGTGGTGGTGCCAACCGCCGTCACCTGGTCGGCGAGGTCCTCCCGCACGGCGAGAACATCGGCAATGCGGAAGCCACAGGCCGCCTCGTCCTGTCCGAGAATTGGCTGAAGGGTGACGGGATCGCTCACGACCGTGAGTCCAGCAAGAGCGGGAATGGCGTAACCAGGCGAGAGGGCCGTCTTCCCGTCATGTTCGGCAATGACGTACGGCACTCCCTGACGCCGCAGGTCGTTGAGCAACTGGGTCGAGAAGTCGAAGACCGTCACCGACTGGCCGGCACTGTCGAGACACTCCCAGACCGTTGCTTCCTGCAGACCGAGAACCATCGGGCTCCGCTCCACGATGTCAAAGGCCAGCTCGTCGACACGGCTGGTGAAGTCCGTGGCCGCCACCTGCGTCCACATGGCCTGGGCAGCGGCCGGCACATCCGGTAACAGTTCGAGTGCCACTCCGACGTCGGCCCCGAGGTAGAGATTCCTCGTCATGACCGTGATTTGGGCGCTGGTCCCACCGACCGCGGCACCACCATCGGCGTCCCCGGTGCTGCTGCAGCCCGCCGCAAGCACAACCCCGGCAAGAACCAGCCCTGCGAATACCTTCATTGGTCCATCCCCCTCATGACCGGTCCAAACCCCTCGCACCCTAGTGTTCCGAGGTGATTCGAATGCTCCGCCCGAGCCGCAACGGCTGGGGACCGCCCAGAGAGCGACGGGTAGGCTCTCATCACTTGCCCGAGTGGGACTTCCGCGGATTAAGGAATCGCGCCCTTTTCTAAATGATGGGAGCCCCTTCTAAACGCAATCCCTGGAACGTCGCAACGCCACATGTGGAACGCGAAATCCGTATCGCTCAGCTCCAACTCGCCAATTCCGACACGTAGTCCGGCGGCAAGCCGAACTCCTTAGCGCCCTGCAGAATCATCTCAAGATAGCCGTCTCGCGGTGTGCCGGCCACGTTGAAGTCTTCGATGTAGACAAGTGCAACAAGTGGGCCCCCACCCGTCCGGATCTCCAGGTGCTCACGGCGGTAGATGCCTCGGTGGACTCCTTCTGCTCGATCCAAGTGCTCCACCTCGGCTTGCGGAATGTGCCAGATCCCGCCCCATACGGTGG
>JALRFT010000241.1 GCA_023261915.1 Acidimicrobiales bacterium
GCGAGAGCGTGGCCGCCCTCCATGCCCGGGTACCACATCTGCACCACCGCAGCGACGTCATCGTGCCACGGCATCAGCACCGGGGCCCCGGCGTTGACCACCACCACGGTGCGGCCGTTCACCGCAGCGACGGCCCGCACGAGGTCGTCCTGCTCGGAAGGCAGCGCAATGGTGGTGCGGTCACGACCTTCGGTTTCGGTGTCGTGGTCGAGCCCGACCACGACCACGGCCACCTCGGCGTCACGGGCCGCCGCTACGGCCCGCTCCATCCCATCGGGGGGTGGCACGATGCCGGCACCGATCTGGCCGGCGCTGACGAAGGCACTGCCGTCGTTGGACAACTCGAAGACCACCTCGAGACGCTGGCCGGCGGCGACGTCGACGTCGGCTGTGACCTCGACACTCCCGAGACCGAAGAACGACTCCCCCGGTGTCCGCTCGTCCCACAGGGAACACACCTCGGTGCCGTCGACCAAAAGCCGACTCGGGCCGGCGGAGGTGATCCCAAAGCGCACACTGGCACCCTCGGGCAGCCCGGCGGGGACAACGAACGTCGCCCGCCACCGCGCCCAGTAGGTGCCATCGATACCGGGCGGGAGAACCCCACCCCACATGGTGGTGGCCGCTCGCATCGGGATGACCGATGCTGGTTGGCCCGCAAAGGCGGGATTGTCGAAGTATTCGGCCTGAACGAAGAAGGCATCGTCGGGTCCGGTGGCCGCCGCCGCGATCCCGGGGGCGTCCGCCGACAGGGGGACGAGATACCGACCGTCGAGCAGCGGCATGGACCGCACCGAGAGCACACCGGGTTCGTGCACCACGGTGGTGCCCACCGGGGCGAACCGGGCCACGAGACCTTCGAGCGGAGTCACCGTGGAACGCGGGTGCAACTGGGCACTTCCACCTCCCTGCACCCACGCCAGATCGGCACTGGGGCCGATCACGGCCACGGAGCCCGGCTGGGGATCCAGGGGCAGGGCACCGTCCGGGTTGGTCAGGACGACCATCGACGCCGCCGCCAACTCCCGGGCGACCTGACGGGCGATGGGGCGCTCAACACTTTGTTCGGAGGGCTCGGGCGCCACCATCCCCGGTGTCAGACCACCGTCGAACACCCCTGTCCGCTGGGCCACACCCAACACGTTGGCGGCCATGGTCCGCACCACGTCCTCGGGCACCTCCCCGGCACGCACCGCGTCGGCCAACGGAGGTCCGAACCGGATAGCGGGGGCGGGCATCTGCCAGTCGAGACCGGCGAGGGCCGCCGCCACGGTGCTGTGGGTTCCACCCCAGTCCGACACCACCGCACCGTCGAAACCCCACTCGCGGCGGAGAACGTCGGTGAGGAGCCAGCGATGCTCGGAACTAAACGTGCCTCCAAGGCGGTTGTAGGCACTCATGACCATCCACACCCGTGATCTGGTCACGGCCACCTCAAAGGGCACGAGGTAGAGCTCACGCAGCGCCCGCTCGGATACCTCCGCACTGATGCTGTGGCGCTCCCATTCCTGGTCGTTGGCGACAAAGTGCTTCACACATGCCGCCACCCCGTGGGACTGCACACCGTCGATGTAGGACGCCGCGAGTTCGGCGGTGAGCAGAGGATCCTCCGAGAAGCACTCGAAGTTGCGGCCGGCGAGCGGCGTGCGGTGCAGATTGACGGTGGGGGCCAACAACACGCTGGCCTGCCGGTCCCGCACCTCAGCGGCGAGCACCTCGCCGCCCCGACGCACGAGTGCAGGATCCCACGTCGCCCCCATGGCGGTCGGACACGGCAGGACGACCGAAGGAGTTCCCGAGCCGATGGGTCCGTCGCCACGCACGCCGACGGGTCCGTCGCTGACCTTGATGGCGGGAATTCCGAGACGCTTGACCCGATGGTTGCGCCACATGTCGAAACCGGCGCACACCGCGGCGGCCTCGTCGATTGTCAGGGCGTCGACCAGTTCCCCGACGAGGTCCTCACCGGGTCCGCCCGACACGGCAGGTCACACCCAGCCGTGTTCGCGCACCACCGACACCATCAGCTCTCCGGCCTCGGTGGGGTTGCGCCCGACCTTCACTCCCGCCGCCTCGAGGGCTTCCATCTTGGCGGCGGCCGTACCCTTGCCACCCGAGACAATGGCCCCGGCGTGGCCCATCTTCCGCCCGGGGGGAGCGGTCATGCCGGCAATGTAGGACACGACCGGCTTGGTCATCGACGACGCCACAAATGCCGCCGCCTCCTCTTCGGCCGAGCCGCCGATCTCACCGAACATCATGACGGCCTTGGTGTGAGGGTCGGCTTCGAACGCCTGGAGGCAGTCGATGAACGACGTACCTGGCACCGGGTCCCCGCCGATGCCCACACACGTCGTCACTCCGACACCCTGCGTCTTGAGTTCGTAGAGGGCCTGGTAGGTGAGCGTTCCCGAACGACTCACGATGCCGACCGGTCCGCCCTCTTTGGCGATCTCACCGGCGGTGATGCCGATATTGCACTTGCCGGGAGAGATGATGCCGGGGCAGTTCGGGCCCAGCAGGCGAACTCCGGGGAAGTCCCGCTTCAGCTTGTTGTAGAACCATGCCTCGTCGTGGGCGGGCACCCCTTCGGTGATGACGACGATGAACTCGATGCCACCCTCGGCGGCCTCCATCACGGCGTCACGCACCCCAGGGGCGGGAATGAAGATGCACGAGGCGGTCGCCCCGGTCGCATCGACGGCGTCACCGACACTGGCGAAGATCGGGATCCCCTCAACGTCGGTACCGGCCTTTTTGGGATTGGTACCGGCCACGACCTGAGTGCCGTAGTCGCGGTTGCGCAAACCGTAGAAACGACCCTGGCTGCCGGTGAGCCCCTGGTAGACGACCTTGGTGTTCTCATCAACGAAGATGCTCATGACCGGCCTCCGGCGAGTTCGACGGCCCGGCGGGCTGCGTCGAGCATGGTGGGTTGGGACTGCAACTTGTCCGACAGGTGCGGCTCGAGCAGGGCCCGACCCTCAGTGGCGTTGGTGCCGTCGAGGCGGATCACGATTGGCGCCGTGATTTCCACCCGGTCGAGGGCCTCGAGGATGCCCTTGGCGACCTCTTCGCCCCGGGTGATCCCGCCGAAGATGTTGATGAAGATCGACTTGACCCGGGGATCACCGTTGATGATCTCG
>JALRFT010000280.1 GCA_023261915.1 Acidimicrobiales bacterium
ACCCGGGACAGATCCCAGCCCTGCACGAGTCGTGAGGCCACCACCACCGAACCCATGACGAGACCGAAGAACAAGGCCGCCATGCGGATTGGTTGGGTGTCGAGCAGCCGCTCAATAATGCTGGCGAGGCCGATGACCGCCACCGCAATCCCGGCGAGCAGCGGAATGAGAAAACGCCAGTCAAGTTGTCGCAGACGGGCCCAGGCGGTGCGGAGGTCGAACTTCGCCGCCGAACCGAGCACGTGGGCGCCGGCGCTGACTTGGCCGATGAGGCGGTGGTAGATGCCGAGCACCAGCGCCACGGTTCCACCCGACACGCCGGGAACCACATCGGCGGCGCCCATCAACCCGCCGCGAAGAAACTGAGCGACCAGCGGAGTGGCACCACGTTCAGGAATGACTGGACGATCGGTGCTCACGGCTGCTCTCCGGGGTCGTTAGGGGAAGACCTGTCCAGCGAGTTTACGGTTCTTCAGCTTCGACTTGAGGTAATCCCGGTTCATCATGGCGATGAAGTCGAGCGGGACTTCCTTGGGGCAGGCCTCGTGACACTCCCCGTGGTTGGTGCACGAGCCGAAGAACTGTTCCATGGTCTCCACCATGGCCTCGGTCCGCTTGAACCGTTCGGCCTGACCCTGGGGGAGCAGGTTCAGGTGGGCGAGCTTGGCCGAGGTGAACAGTTGCGCCGCGGAATTGGGGCACGCAGCCACACATGCGCCGCAGCCGATGCACGCCGCCGCGTCCATGGCCGAGTCGGACACCGGCTTGGGAATGGGGATCTCGTTGGCGTCCGGAGCCGCGCCGGTGTCAGCGGAGATGAAGCCGCCCGACGACACGATGGCGTCGAAGGCCGAACGGTTGACCATCAGGTCCTTGATGATGGGGAACCCGGCGGCCTGCCACGGTTCCACGACGATGGTGTCGCCATCGCGGAAGGCTCGCATGTGCAACTGGCAGGTGGCGGCGCCCTTCCACGGTCCGTGGGCCTGTCCGTCGATCATCACCCCGCACGTGCCGCAGATACCTTCGCGGCAGTCGCTGTCGAAGGTGATGGGTTCATCGCCCGACTCGACGAGCCGGTTGTTAACCAGGTCCAGCATCTCGAGGAACGACATGTCCGGCTTGATGTCGACGGCGTCGTAGGTCTCGAAGCGTCCCGGAGCATCGGGGCCGTCCTGACGCCAGATCTTCAGTTTCAGTTGCATCACTTGTAACTCCGCTGGCTCAGCTTCACGAACTCGAATTCGAGCGGTTCAACATGCTTGATGGGCTCCGACGGGTTGCCCGACCACTCCCACGCCGCCACGTTGCAGAAGTCGTCGTCGTTGCGAAGCGCCTCACCGTCGTCGGTCTGGTACTCCTCACGGAAGTGCCCACCGCAGGACTCTTCCCGCTCGAGCGCATCCCGGCACATCAACTCGGCGAGGTCGAAGAAGTCGGCCACGCGCTGCACCTTCTCAAGTTCCTGGTTCACTCCGGCGCCGCCGGGAACCCGGACGTTGGTGACGAACTCTTCGCGCAGGGCCGGGATCTCCGACAGCGCCTTGTCGAGACCGGTGCGATCCCGGGACATGCCGCAGTAGTCCCAGACGATCTTGCCGAGTTCGCGGTGGTAGTGGTCGGCCGAGCGGGATCCCCCGACGGCCAGCCACTTCGCCACCTCGTTGCTCACGCCGGACTCCGCCGTGGTGAAGGCCGGATCGTTGGTGGGGACCACGGGGTCGCCGAGCAGACTGGCGAGGTAGTCGCTGATGGTCGAGGGGATGACGAAGTAGCCGTCGGCCAGTCCCTGCATGAGCGCCGAGGCACCGAGACGGTTGGCCCCATGATCGGAGAAGTTGGCTTCACCGAGGGCGTAGAGACCCGGCACGGTGGTCATGAGGTTGTAGTCCACCCACAGACCGCCCATCGTGTAGTGCGGAGCCGGGTAGATGCGCATCGGCACCTGATAGGGGTTCTCGTCGGTGATGCGCTCGTACATGTCGAACAGGTTCCCGTAGCGGTCCCGCACGACCGACTCCCCCAGCCGTCCGATGGCTTCAGCGAAGTCGAGGTAGACGCCGTTGTGTAGCGGGCCGACTCCGTGGCCCGAATCGACCATGCGCTTGGCCGCCCGGGAGGAGACGTCGCGGGGGGCGAGGTTGCCGAAGGACGGGTAGATGCGCTCGAGGTAGTAGTCGCGCTCGTCCTCGGGGATCTGCGAGGCGGGACGCTCGTCGCCGGCCTTCTTCGGCACCCAGATGCGGCCGTCGTTGCGCAGCGACT
>JALRFT010000298.1 GCA_023261915.1 Acidimicrobiales bacterium
GTCGCTGGCTGGCCAGTTGGGAAGCGCCGTTGGTCTCCTCGTTGACCTCGCTGCGGACTTCCGGCTCTCCGACCCTGCTGAGTATCGGGCGTGGTACGGAGATGACCACGCTTGCCCGCAGTTGCTCGACGACTATGTCTACGGGCTTCCGGAAATCTTCCCGTCTGTGCTCCCCGGTGCACGGCGGGTGGCCGCCGCGGGGTGCTACCCCACAGCCACCGCACTGGCGCTGGCTCCGCTCCTAGAGCACGGTCTGGTCAAGACGTCGGGCATCATCGTCGATGCCGCCTCAGGTGTCTCAGGTGCCGGCCGGGCAGCGAAGGAGGCAACGACTTTCGCCGCCGTGGACGAGAACTTCGTTGCCTACGGACTCGTCTCCCATCGGCACACTCCCGAGATGGAACAGAGTGTCGCCGCCCTCGCAGGGGTTGATAGAGACAAGGTGGATCTCTTGTTCACCCCTCACCTCGTACCAATGAACCGGGGGATTCTGGCCACCTGTTATGCCCGCGCCCACGGGGACGTTCCCGCTACCGCAGAACTGCTGGGGATGTTCACTGAGCGGTACGCCACGCATCCGTTCGTCACTGTGGTGACCGACCCACCAGCCACCAAGTCAACGCTGGGTTCCAACAGCGCCCACGTCAGCGTGGTGAGCGATCCTCGGACGGGCTGGATCGTGTCAATGGCGGCCATTGACAATCTGGTGAAGGGAGCATCCGGACAGGCCATCCAATGTGCCAATCTCGCTCTCGGTCTCCCCGAGACTGCTGGCCTGAGTGCGATCGGGGTCTATCCATGAGTGTCACCGCTGCGTCCGGATTCGTGGCCGCGGGCGGCGTAGCTGGTCTCAAGGCTTCGGGGGATCCGGACGTCGCTCTCGTGGCCACTGAGAACGGGCTGCCGACTGCCGTTGCCGGCGTGTTCACCAGCAACCTGATGTGTGCCGCCCCGGTCACGGTCTCGCGACGGCATCTCGCCACCACCAATGGCTACGCCGTCGGGGTCGTCCTCAACGCCGGGAATGCCAATGCCGCCACGGGTCCCCAAGGCGAGGCAGACGCCGAGGCCACTTGCTCCGCCGTGGCTGATGTCCTCGGATGTGAGTCCGATCAGATCCTCGTCTGCTCAACGGGACTCATCGGGATCCCTCTGCCGGTGGACAAGTTGATCGCTGCGGTGCCTGCCGTCGCTGCCGGCCTCGGCGTGGACGGCGCCATCAGCGCCGCCGAGGCGATCCGGACCACTGACACGGTCCGTAAGGAGGTCGCCGTAGCTGGGCCTGGGTTCACCGTCGGCGGCATGGCCAAAGGGGCAGCGATGTTGCAGCCCAACATGGGCACCATGCTCGCTGTACTGACCACTGACGCGGAGGCCTCACCCGAGACTCTTCACGAGGTGCTGACTGCTGCGGTCAGATACTCCTTCAATGTTCTGTCGGTGGACGGTTGCACATCGACCAACGACACGGTGTTGCTGTTCGCGAGTGGCCGCAACGGTCCGGCGAATCACGAGGCGCTCGCAGCGGCGGTGGCCACGGCGTGCTCCTCCCTCGCCGAGCAGATGGCCGCCGATGCTGAGGGCGCCACCAAGGTGATTCGAGTCTCGGTGACGGGAGCAGCCAGCGACGATGAGGCGGAGACGGCCGCTCGGGCAATTGCCAACAGCGCTCTCTGTAAGTGCTCGTGGTTCGGGGAGGATCCTTATTGGGGTCGGGTAGCGAGCGAGATCGGTGCCTCGGGCGCCCAGATGGATCCGGGACATCTTCAGATCTCCTACGGCGGGGTCACCGTGGCGAGGGGCGGCGCCCCGACCAACCATGATGAGTCGGCCGTGGCCGCCCACATGGCGGGCCAGCGCATTGACCTCGTGTGCGATCTCGGTCTGGGCCCGGGACGAGCCTTCATTCTCACCAATGACCTGACGCACGCCTACGTTGACGAGAACAAGGGGACATCATGACCAGTGCTGAAGATCTTTCGCCTGGGCTGCGGACCCAAGTGCTCACCGAGGCCCTGCCTTACATCCGGAGGTTCTGGGGCTCGACCGTCGTGGTGAAGTTCGGCGGGCATGCAATGGTCGATGCGACCCTGGCCCAACAGTTTGCCGACGACATCGTCCTGCTCCACGCCGTCGGAATGCGGATCGTCGTCGTTCACGGTGGTGGCCCACAGATCACTGCGGCCATGGAGAAGTTGGGCAAGGTCCCCGAGTTCCGGGAAGGTCAGCGAGTCACCGACGCCGAGACCCTAGAGATCGTCCGGATGGTTCTCGTGGGAAAGGTCGGACGGGACATCGTGTCCTCAATAAACGTCCATGGACCACTCGCAGTCGGAATCTCGGGCGAAGACGCCGGGCTCATCGCAGCCGAAGCACGAGATCCCGAATTGGGCTTCATTGGTGATGTTGTGTCCGTCAACCCTTCGATTGTCGAGCGGCTTCTCGCTGAACATCTCATCCCCGTGGTCTCGACCATTGGCACCGATGCCGCCGGGCAGGCCTACAACATCAATGCCGATGCGGTCGCGGGAGCCTTGGCGGGCGCGTTGGCTGCTGAGAAGGTCCTCTATCTCACCGATGTGCCAGGCGTGCTCACGGACCTCAACGACCCCACTTCTCTCGTCGCCGAGCTGACCCCAAGCGAGATCCGGAGTCTCACCGTGGCGGGCACCATCAATGGCGGAATGATCCCCAAGACCGAGGCGTGCATCGCCGCTATCGATCGGGGAGCAAAGGCCGCCCATCTCCTCGATGGACGGGTTCCTCACGCCCTGCTGCTCGAGATCTTCACCGACTCGGGAATTGGCACGATGGTGGTCGGCGAGCACACATCGGGACCCTCGGGGCCTCCGTCATGACCACGACCGGAGCCACTCACGCGTCCGCCATGGGCGGGCACGGGCAGGAGCACTGCCCCTTCATGCCGACCTACGGGGCCCCGCCGGCTCTGTTCGTCTCAGGGGAGGGACCATGGCTGACCGACCTCGCCGGTAAGCGATACCTCGACTTCTTGTGTGGCCTCGCCGTGACTGGTCTCGGGCACGCCCACCCGGAGGTGACCGAAGCCATTGCATCACAGGCAGCCACGCTCACCCACGTTTCCAACTTGTTCGCCAACCAGCCTGCAGCCGACCTTGCCGCCCGAATTGATCATCTGCTTGGCGGTGGCGGCCAACTCTTCATGTGCAACTCGGGGGCTGAGGCCAATGAGGCTGCTCTCAAACTTGCCCGACGGTGGGGCGGCCCGGGGCGTTCGACCATCATGGCGACGTGGGGTGGTTTCCACGGGCGGACCATGGGCGCGCTTGCCGCCACCGGCCAACCAGCGAAGCAGGAGCCTTTTCTCCCGCTGCCCGAGGGGTTCCGTCATGCCACCTACGGTGACGTCGCCGATCTCGAGCGACAGGTTGATCCGACAACCTGCGCGGTTCTCGTCGAGCCCATACAGGGCGAGGGTGGGGTCGTCGTGCCGCCGGAGGGTTACCTCACCGAGCTGCGGCGGCTCTGTGACGAGCGGGACCTGTTGCTCATGATCGACGAGGTCCAAACTGGCCTGGGACGGACAGGGGACTGGTTCGGATTCCAGCATGAATCGGTTCAGCCCGATGTGGTGACCATGGCCAAGGCACTGGGGAATGGGATGCCCATCGGTGCCTGCTGGGCACGCCAGGATGTGGCCGGCGCCTTCACCCCCGGGGATCACGGCACCACCTATGGAGGGCAGCCACTGGCAGCTGCGGCCGCCCTGCGGACGATTGCCGTGCTTGAGGATATGGATGCACCGATGCTGGCCCGGACCATGGGGGAGCGGTTCCGAGCCGGGCTGGCAACGCTCCCTGGGGTGGCGGAAGTCCGGGGTCGTGGACTGCTGCTGGCGGCGGAGCTGGATCCGTCGCTCGACGCACGGGAGGTAGCACGCCGAGCCCTTGATCGGGGCGTCATCGTCAACGCTGTTACGGCCACGGCGATACGACTGGCCCCACCATTCATCCTCACCACTGACGAGATCGACGAGGGACTTGACCTTCTCAGCGCAGCACTGTCGGACTGTTTGGCCCGGGGGGACGCATCATGAGTGACCTTCTCGATATTGATGACCTATCCGCAGAGGATCTCGCCGAGATCCTCAAGCGCTGCGCCCCGGGCGCTGCGGGTCGGCCCCTTGCTGGTCAGGGCGCCGCGCTCGTGTTCGAGAAGCCCTCAGCGCGGACGCGGAACTCCATGGAGATGGCGGTAGTCCAGCTTGGCGGGCATCCGGTGACGATTCGGCCTGATGAGATCGGAATCGATACTCGGGAGAGTGCTGAGGACGTGGCACGAACTCTGGCTTGCTATCACGCCGTGATCGGAGCCCGCGTCTTTGATCACGAAGTCCTCTCACGGATGGCCACAGCCGTTGACGTCCCCGTCGTGAACATGCTCTCCGATCGATCCCACCCGCTGCAGGCCATCGCTGACGTGCTCACGATCCGAGGCGAGTTCGGCACCCGTGATGATGTGACTGTCGCCTATGTAGGTGACGCCAACAACGTCGCCCGCTCGCTGGTCGTGGCCTGTCTGCTCAACGGGCTTGCCATTCGCGTAGCCAGCCCCGAGGACTTTGCGTTCACAAGCGAGGATCAAGCACGGTTCGCCGCTTTCGGCAGTGGGTTCTCCTGTGGCTCCGATCCCCGGGCCGCAGTGAATGAGGTCCAAGTGGTCTACACCGATGTGTGGACGTCCATGGGGCAAGAACAGGAGGCCCGGGCGCGGCGGGAAGCGTTTCGGGGATTCGGGGTAGACCAGACCTTGTTCTCCACGGCGGCGAGTGATGCCATATTCCTCCACTGCCTCCCCGCCCATCGGGGCGAGGAGGTGGCTGCCGACGTTGTCGACGGTCCCGCCAGCAGAGTCTGGCAGCAGGCTGAGAATCGGATGCACGCGGCCCGGGGCGCGTTGTCATGGATGGTCGACCAGTGAGCGGCGATACCCACCGGCGGCCGGGAAAGAAGCAGCGGCAGCACCTTGTCGCCCGCCTCATCGCCGAGCACCCCGTGCACAACCAGCTGCAGCTGGTGGAACTCCTCGCTGGCGAAGGGATCACTGCCACCCAGGCCACCGTTTCAAGGGACCTCGATGATCTTGGTGCGATCAAGATTCGAGTGCCGGGCAGCGAGAGCGTCTATGCCGTGCCCGACCTTCCAAGCGAGCAGGTGGCGCCCGAAGACCACCTCCGCCGAGTGTTTGGGGAGTGGGTGGTGGAGGTGGCAAGCAGCCTGAACATCGTCGTGCTTCGCACGCCACCAGGATCAGCGCACGTCGTCGGCTCAGCCCTCGATCGCGCCGGTGTGCCTGGTGTCGTAGGAACGGTGGCCGGCGACGACACGCTGCTGGTTGTGGTCGACGAGGTGACAGGCGGCGAGGCCATGGCCGACCGTCTGGCCGGACTTGCCGGGCTGTAGTGGTGACGTGGCGCAGGCACAGCAGACGATTCGACGAGCGTTAGGGAAGGAAGCGACATGAGCAGACGGGTTGTTCTCGCATACAGCGGAGGTCTCGACACCTCGGTCGCTGTGAAGTGGATGATTGAGGAATGGGGCGTCGAGGTCGTCACGGTCGCGTGCGACGTCGGCCAGGGCGGGGACTTTGACGCCATCTGTGAGCGGGCCCGGGCCGCCGGGGCGGTTGAGACCGTCGTCGCCGACGTGCGCGAGGAATTCGCGCGGGATTTCGTCGCTCCTGCCTTGAAAGCCAACGCGCTCTACGAGGGTCGGTACCCGCTGGTAAGCGCTCTGTCCCGGCCGGTGATTGTCCGGCATCTCGTGGAGGCGGCCCGGACCTTTGGGGCGACGGCCGTGGCGCATGGGTGTACTGGCAAGGGAAACGACCAGGTGCGATTCGAGGTTGGCATCCGGGCACTCGCTCCCGACCTTGAGGTGCTCGCTCCGGTTCGGGTGTGGGGCATGACCCGTGAAGAGTGCATCGAATACGCCGAGCGCTTCGCCATCCCGATCTCGGCCACACGGGACAAGCTCTATTCCATTGACGACAACCTTTGGGGTCGTGCCATCGAGTGTGGCGAGATGGAGGACCCGTGGACCGAACCACCGGCGGGGGTGTGGAGCCTCACGGTGCCGACATCGAGCGGCACCGAGGAGCTGACGGTGAGCTTCGAGCAGGGCATCCCCACTGCTCTTGACGGCAGGAGCATGCCCCTGCATGAACTGGTGGAGGCCATGAACCGAAGGGTGGGCTCCTATGGCTTCGGACGGCTCGACATGGTTGAGAACCGACGGGTTGGGATCAAGAGTCGGGAGACCTACGAGGCGCCCGGCGCGCTCGCGCTCATCGCTGCCCATCAGGATCTCGAATCCGTCTGCCTCGAACGGGATCTCACCCACGAGAAACAACGGCTTGAAGGCCGCTACGCCGATCTCGTGTACGACGGGCAGTGGTACTCACCCTTGAAGGACGCCTTGGACGCCTTTGTCGATGCCAGCCAACAGTTTGTAACCGGTGAGGTGCGGCTCCGTCTCTCGCCAGGCAGTTGCCACGTTGTGGGACGTCGGAGCGAATTCAGCCTCTACGACTACGGACTCGCCACCTACGATGCAGCTGATTCGTTTAATCACGCTGATGCCGAAGGGTTCGTCCGGCTGTGGGGCCTCGGTATCGAGACCTGGGCTGCCAACCAGGCCACAAAGAGGGAGAAGTAGGGAATGCCAACGCTCTGGCACGGTCGATTCGATGGTGAACCCGACGAGGCGCTCCTCGCCTACACCGTCAGTCTCCCCTTCGACGTCCGGCTTGCCGAAGTTGATCTCGTGGCCTCCCGAGCCCATGTACGCGGCCTCCTGAGGGCGGCGGTAATCGACGGCGCTGAATCGGAACTGATCCTCGGCGGCCTCGACCAGGTTGAGGCTGAGCTCGCGGATGGAACCTTCATCTTTGTTCCGGCGGATGAGGATATTCACACTGCGGTTGAGCGGCGTCTGACCGAACTCACAGGAGATGTCGGTGCGAAGTTGCATACCGGTCGCTCTCGGAACGACCAAGTGGCCACTGATCTGCGGCTCTACACACGCGCCGCGGTG
The DNA here is from genome assembly GCA_023261915.1 of Acidimicrobiales bacterium. GTDB lineage: Bacteria > Actinomycetota > Acidimicrobiia > Acidimicrobiales > Acidimicrobilacustridaceae > M30B73. The sequence goes on from JALRFT010000298.1 coordinate 7,074, forward strand.
GTTGGCGTGGCCGAAGGCGCCTTGAACCTCCAGCAGGTGCTCCTAGATCAGGCGCGCGCCGCAGGGCAGAGCTACCTCCCCGGGTACACCCATCTCCAACGGGCGCAGCCCGTCTTGCTGGCGCATCACCTACTGGCTCACTTCTGGGCACTCAGCAGGGACGTCGACCGACTTTGCGAGGCTCATGCCCGCGTCAATATCTCACCCCTTGGAGCCGGAGCGCTGGCCGGAACGTCACTGCCCCTCGACCCCCATGCCACAGCGCGGGATCTTGGCTTCGCCGGAGCCTTCCACAACTCGCTTGACGCTGTGTCCGACCGGGACTTCGTCGCCGAGGTCATCTTCAGTCTCGCTCTCTGCGGTGTTCACCTGTCCCGGATGGGGGAGGAGTTCGTCCTCTTTTCCTCTGACGAGTTCGGGTTCGTGACCCTTGATGATGCGTGGTCCACCGGCTCGTCAATGCTGCCTCAGAAGAAGAATCCTGATGTTGCTGAATTGGCCCGGGGGAAGGCAGGTCGGGTCATTGGTGACCTCACCACCATCCTGGTCGTGCTGAAGGGGCTGCCACTCGCCTACAACAGAGATCTCCAGGAAGACAAGGAACCACTGTTCGACGCCATCGACCAAGTGAGTCTGGGGCTGACAGCCATGTCAGGTCTGCTCGCCTCCACCACCTTCAATCACGGTGTCATGGCGCAGGCGGCTGACACACCAGCGGGAGCCGCTGTCGATCTTGCCGAGTATCTCGTCAGCCAGGGTGTTCCCTTCCGAACCGCCCACACCATTGTTGGCGGACTAGTTCGCCAGAGCCTCTCCGGAGGGGAGACTCTGAGGTCCCTAGTCGAGAGCCACCCTGATTTTGGTGGCGAAGCCGCTGCGATCCTCGACGCAGGCGTTCCCGTCACACGCCGGACGTCACCCGGAGGGGCTGGTCCAGTTCCTCTCGAGGCGCAGCTCATCGCAGCGGCCGAGGCCCTCTCGGTGGCGCGCCAGAGAGTGGCCTCCCTGCAACGATGAAGATTGGCTCGGGAGTAGGGCGAGGCACCTCGGTGACACCAGCGGCGAGGTTTCACAAGGAAGACCGTACGCTGCCACTCCCGGAGCGCTTCTTCGAACGGCGCCCCGAGGTGGTCGCTCCGGAACTCCTCGGTAAGTTGATTGTTGGCGACAGGGTCGCAGTGCGGATCGTTGAGGTTGAGGCCTACGGCGGTGCGGATGATCCTGCCAGCCACGCCTTCCGCCGGCAGACCCCCCGTAACGAGGCCATGTTCGGACCGCCCGGACGCTGGTACGTCTATTTCACTTACGGAATGCATTGGTGCATGAACGTGGTTTGCGGTCCGAGGGGTGAGCCTGGCGCCGTCTTGTTCCGCGCAGGTGAGCCACTCCGGGGGCTCGGAGAAATGTGGAAGCGGCGTCCGGCCGCCCGCCGTGAGATAGATCTTTGCAGCGGTCCGGCGAAACTGTGTCAAGCGATCGGCGTAGACGGGTCACTCAGTGGATTGCCTACGCAAGCGATAGCGGGCTCTGTTGTGAGCATTGCCGATGATGGGACTCCGCCACCCATTACTCCCGGGGTCTCCACCCGAGTCGGTATCAGCGCCGGGCAGTCCTCGCCGTGGCGCTGGTGGGTCCCGGGAAGCCAGCACGTTTCGAGACGTCAATGACACCCCCAGTCTGGAGCGTGCATACGGCCAAAGATGACCAACTCGGTCCTCAGCCGGGCGACATTGATCTGGCGAGGAGGGCCGTTGAGCAGGCCCATCTCATGGAGGGTGAGTACGCGGAGCAGCAACGGTCCTGTCAGCAGCAGTTCTTAGATCTGCTCTCCTCAACGCCTGACGCGCTGGAGCGAACGAGCTTGCCGAATCACCTCACCGGCTCGGCTCTCGTGATGCGCCCGTCAACGGGGGAGTTCCTGGTGCTCTGGCACAACAAGCTCCAGCGCTGGCTCCAGCCGGGAGGACATGCGGATGGCGACGGGAACCTTGCTCATGTGGCATGGCGCGAAGCTACCGAGGAGACGGGGATTGGTGGCCTAGCGGTACTGGCCCCTGCCATTCATCTTGACGTTCACGACTTCCGACCTCGTGAAGGTGCTCACCACGTTCACTTTGATGTGCGTTTCCTAGTGATCGCTCCTCCGGATGCGGAGCCGAGAACGAACCATGAGAGCAGTGGCTTCCGGTGGACAACAGTCGAGGAGCTTCCTGATCTCGGTGCAGATCCCGGCTTGCTTGCGTTGGCTGAGTGGGGCCGACACCTTCTCGCCGAGCTCGGTCACGCCGACCAATTCACCGAGTGGCTGTCCTAGGAGAGATCAGCCGGAGTGGCACATGACGGCATACCGTTCGTCTGCGCGAAACGGTCGATTGCGAGGGTTATCTGGCGCCGATCCCGGTCACTTTGGGTCACGTAGAAGCGAGCGGCCGGATCAGTGGTCAACCGCTGGCCATAGTCTGCACGGTCAGCGATATAGGTCTCCCAGTCGAGGAGCCACTCCTCAACGGGCCCTGGGGCGTTGCCGAAACTCACCGTCCGGAGATCTGCCACCATCTCAGCGAAGATGCCGACTGATTCTTGAACGACCGCTGCTCGCTCATCCGGTGTTGGGGTCTCCCACGCCCTGGGAAGGCGAACGAATCGATCGACTGCTAGCTGGCAAACTGGCTCAGCGGCAGTCGCAAATGTTGCGTCGGGAAGGCGACCCGGTTGGTTGTCCAGCCAGTCGCCCCCAAGGTGGTAGAGGAACACCCAGAGCCACATGCCAGCAACTGCCAGGGCGATCAGGGCCGGGAGAAGAACTCCGAGCCGCAGGAGAGAGCGTCTCTTCACTCCGCCCTCCGCTGATAGCTCTGGTGCCACTCTCTCACTGTGCCATCACCTTGAGAGGGAGACCAATCAGGATCAGTGAGCTGGTTGGAGAGCGCCCTGCAGCCCCCTAAGATGGGAAGGCTCGCAGTTAGAAGGAGGGCCGACTTGAACTGCCCTCAACTGTGCGGGTAAGGTTAGAGGCTCCCTGAAAGGGGATTGCCCGAAGCGTCGGGCGTGGGTCTCGAACCCATCTTCGGTACCGGAGGTCGTTCCGATCTCGGCAGGCCGGACGAGTGCTCCTTGAAAACGGAAGAGAGGACGAGCCAGTGCGGGCGTCCAAGGCGTCTCCTCGGCGCCAGGCTGTGCCTTCGGGCACGGTGCCGGGGTGACAAGTTGGGCGATCCTGCAATTCCTGCACCCATTGGGTGCAAAAAAGTTATACGTCGGTCAGGGGGAGCCACTCCTGACCGGCTCTCCGATCTCAAGGGTCACCGGTCGACGCTTCGCGGCGGCGTCCAAGGCGCAGGAATCGGCTCGGGAAGCGGCGGTCCAGGCGGCGGAGGCGAACCGTGAGGCGGCGAAGCGAGCGATCCAGGTCTCCGAGCAGGCCAAGGCCAACGCGGAGTTCGCCCAGAACTTCGAGCGC
>JALRFT010000213.1 GCA_023261915.1 Acidimicrobiales bacterium
CTCCTGAAAACGGGGCTTGTGTTCGCCGATGCGCTCTCGACCGTGAGCCCCACCTATGCCCGAGAGATCCAACAGGCCCCGGGCGGCTGCGGACTCGAAGGCCTGCTCTCGGCCCGGTCGGCCGTGCTCACGGGAATCGTCAACGGCATCGACACGGCCGCCTGGAACCCGGCCACCGATCCCCACATCCCGCGGCACTACGGCAGCGATGACGTCGCCGACGGAGCTGACGTGATCGACATTGGCGGGCAGTCGGCCATCACCGGCGTCCCTGAGACTGATCCCGCCGAAGAGGCGGCAGCGGTCGAGCCCCTCGTTGCCCACGTCGCCTCCGCCCACCCGGGCGTTCTCATCAGTGTGGACACCTACAAGGCTGCCGTCGTTGAGGCCTCGCTGGCGGCGGGCGCCCACATCATCAACGATGTGTCGGGCCTGCGTTACCCGGCGGTGGCCGAACTTGTGGCGGCCTCGTCGGCGTATCTGGTGGTGATGCACAACCTGTCCAAGCCGAAGGAACGACTCACCGTCACCGACCTCTACGACGACCTTGAGTCCGAGGTGCTGGCCTTCCTCGCCGAACGGGTGGATCAGGTGGTTGCTATGGGTGTCGCCCGGGAGCGGATCATCATCGACCCCGGTCCGGACTTCTCCAAGACGCCGTATCAGACAGTGGTGATGCTGCGTCGGGCCGACGCTCTGGTGGCTCTCGGCATGCCGGTGCTGATGGCCGTATCACGCAAGGATTTCATCGGGGCGGTGTTGGGTCGGGCTCCCGATGCGCGTCAGGCCGGCACCCTCGGGGTCATGGCGGCACTCGAAGAGGTGGGTTCGTTCATCTATCGCGTGCACGACGTGGCGTCGTGTCGGGACTTCCTGACGATGCGCGCCGTTATGCGGGGAGAGTATGAGGTCGACCCCGAACTTGAACTCGACCCGTCGCTGCGACGGGTGCGCAAGGCCTGAGGGCTCAATCGAGAACGGTGCGTAGAGGTGGTCGCTCGGGGAGTTCGGTGACCACGAGGTGCTCGGCTGCGGTGGTGAATGTCGGGTCGTGGTGGAAGGCTGTCACTCGACGCACCAGGGTTGAACCGACCTCGTCACCCATGCGGCTGAGGTGGTCGCCGGGTTTGGAAGGGTTGCGGATGGTGCCGATGTCGACCTCGGCGACGCCATCGGGGCCCAGCGTCAGTACGGCGTCGAACAGCATGCCGATCTCAAGGCCGTAGCCGGTGACGACTGCCGTCTGATGGGCGAAAGCCCGTGACATGGCGACCTGACCGCTGAGGGGTTCGTGGACGAACGCAAGCCACGGTGCCATCGCCGCAATGAGCGGTCGTGCCACCTGCTCGGTGACCCGGCCGCCGGCCATTTCGGGATCGACGCCCGGGATCCGTTGGCGGACGAAGTAACCCTTGACGAAGTGGCAGTTGGCGTTGGCGATCACCGGGGCGGCGAGCGTTTGGGCCGCTGCGGCGAGGTCACCGTCGATGTCGGCGTCGAGGAAGACCATGGCGTCACCCGCAAGCACTGAGGCTGCCCGCCACAGCGAGTCCCCTTTGCCGTTGACCGGCCCGAAGGAGGGCAGGACATCTTCAAGCGTGATCAGGTCGACGCCACGATCAGCCACCAGTTGTCTCGTGGCGTCGGTCGAACCCCCGTCGGCGACGTGGAGATCGACGTCCACCCCGGGAATGGTGAGGCTCGCCAACCGGTCGAGGGAGCGGCCGATGTGCTCCTCTTCATTGAGCGTGAGCAGACACACGCTGACCAGTCTGATCGGCCCGTGGTCGGCCATGGGGGGGTAGGCGGCAGCGACACGCTGGGCATCGAGATCGCCGAAGGTCGCCACTGGCAGGTCCACGGGAACAGTCTCGCCGCTCAGCGTCACCCGAACGCCATTGGCGGCGTCAGGTTCAGGATTTGGCGGCGTCGACGAGAGCTGCCACCGCGTCGAGATCGAAGGGGTCGTTGGTCATGATGATGAGGTGGGTGGCACCGGCTTCAAGGTAGGCGTCGGCGTTGCCGACCTCATTGGGGTTGATGCACACGGTGCGTTCAACGGCTGAGCGGTCCCGGCCGACCTTGTCGCACCATTCGTCGAGCACGCCGTTCAACTCGGCATAGTTCTCCGGCGGGCCGAAGGCGTTCCAAGCGTCCGCGTACTGGGCGACGAGACGCAGGGTGACCTTGCGACCGGATCCGCCGATGAGAATGGGGAGCGGTCCGACGGGCGTCGGGTTCAGACGGCCGAGACGCTCCTTGATGGTGGGGAGGTCGCGCTCGAGCGCCTTGAGTCGTCCGGGAGCGGTGCCGAACTCGAAGCCGTACTCGTCGTAGTCGCGTTCGAACCATCCCGAGCCGATACCGAGGGTGAATCGGCCACCGGCGATGTGGTCGATGGTGCGACTCATGTCGGCCAGCAGGTTCGGGTTCCGATAGGAGTTGCACGTCACCATCGCTCCGAGGCGGGCCCGTGACGTCTGGGCGGCCATGGCGGCGAGCACGGTGTACGCCTCGAAGTGAGTGGCATCGGGGTCGCCGTAGAGCGGGTAGAAGTGGTCCCATACCCAGATCGAGTCGGCCCCCATCTGGTCAGCGGCCATGGCGGCTTCGAGGAGAGCCGACGTCGAGGTTGCTTGCGGATGGAGCTGGACACCTACCTGGAAACGAGTCATGTCTGGTGCAACCCGTCGTCGGGTCTGCGCATTCCGGGCCGGGTAGGGTCGCCGCATGACTGGTGGGGTGGTCAACGATGATTGGCTGGCGCTTAGTGCGGCCGTGGCCCTCGCCTCCCATCGTCTCGTCGGCTGGTCCTATTGGGATCCCGAGGCCATCGCCCGTTACACCGCCCTCGGTGTACCCGACGGGTTCGGGTTCTACGTGAACTCGCGGGCCGCCCCCCTCCTGCCTGCCGGTTCCGAGGCAGTGGCGGCGGCGTACTTCAGCATTCATCCTGGTTTCGTCACGGCATGCGTGGACACGGCGTTGGCCCACACCACTGCCGACGCCATCTTTGATGCCCGCTGCGCAGCCGTCGCCGACGGGCTGGCCCGCCACTTTCCCGAAGTGTGTGACGGACTGGCCACCCTCGCCCCACTGTTGTGGGAGGTCGTGGACGGCTGTGAGAGTGGCGGCCGGGTGCTGTTCGCCTGCCATCGTGGCGTCCCACGCCCCGAGGTCGGTGCGCTGTCGGGGTGGTTGGCAGTGAACGCCTTGCGCGAGTGGCGTGGGGACACCCACTTCGCACTACTGCTGGCCGAAGGTATCGGTCGGGTTGAGGCCGGGATCCTCGATGACGCCCGACGCCACTACGGCGGGTGGATTCCGCGGAGCCGCGGCGCCGATGACACCGCCCTCGCCGAGGCATTTGCCGGTCTTGAGGAGCGGGGCCTTGCCCGTGATGGGCAGGTGAACGCAGTGGGGCTGGCACTGCGCAACGACATTGAGCGACGAACAGATGCACTGTGTGCCGAAGGCTGGCAGCGTCTTGGGGAGGTGTCGACCCGTGCTCTCGTGGATCTCGTCGACGTTGTCGCCGAGAGGTTCGTGGCGCGGATCGACGCCACGGCTGGGGCGAACTGGATGCCTGCGGCCCGCAGTCTCGATCCCGATGATCCGACACGATCGGGCACCTTGCACGAGGCCGACAGCGTTGACTGATCGTTGTCACCCACACCTGGCCGCGACGTCGTGGCCGGCGGAAGACGGCGGGCCTCGGCGACTCCAACGTCCCGTGGCACTCGGTGGACCGGCGGCGACCGGCGCCACCCTGGCCGTGTCGGTGCTCTCACCCATCAGTGTCATGGCCCTGCAGGCCCCCGGCGGACGTCTTGTCGTGTTGCGCAACACCGTGGGAGACGAGGGGGTGTCGTGGGTGGCGGAACTCGATCCGCTGACCCTTGACGAGATCGCCCGATCTGAAGACCTACCGCTCGGGCCGTTCTGGCCGGGCGGCATGGCCGTACTCGGTGACGGTGCGGTGATCGTCGTCCAGGGGCGTTACGTCCACCGGCTCGACGGTGACCTGCAGCGACAGGCCTCGCGGCGCATGGACGTCGACGCCCCCCACAACTCGTTGGTGGTCCTCGACGATGGGTCACTGGCGCTCAAGGACCTCCAGTTTCCTGACGGCGGGCCTTCCACGTTGTCGATTCTCGACCCCGTCACCCTCGAGCAGCGATGTACACCGTTCGTGCTGCCCGAACCGAGTGTCGCCCGTCTCGCCGCCGACGGTAACGACGTGATCGTCGTCGGGGTCGACGCCCTCCACCGTCTGCGGTGGTCGCCCACCGAGGGCGTGCTTTCGGCCCTTGGTGCGCCGCTGACCTACCGCACCCGTGCCGAGCAGTCCTACGGCTGGGACCCGGTCGTTGGTGCCGACGGTGTGTGGTGGCTCGACAACGGTGCCCACAATTTCCCCAACGGCATGACCATGGTGGGGAACGCCGTGTCCGCCGGACCGGTTCGACTGTGGCGGGCGTCGACATCGGGGACTCTCGACAGTGTCGAAGTATGTGGTCTTGCGGGTGGCGCCGTCACCAATCCACCGCTCATAGATGACGACCGTGGGATTGCCGTCGGGTACGACTCGGCCAACGGTGTGATCGCAGCGTTCGACACGACCACGCTCTCCGCTCTGTGGTCACAACCGTTGCGCACCTCCCAGCACCTCGTGCTCTACCCCGACACGGGTGAGGTGGTGGCCAACGACCACGAACCGGGGGTCGGTGACGCCCTCGTCGTGGTGGACATCACCTCGGGTCAGCGGACGGCACGAGTAGCCGTCGACAGTCCGGCCCAGTCGGTCGTGTTCGGCTGTCCTGGTCTCCACGATGACTTCATCTATGTGTCGCTGTCGACCGTGGCCCGGGTGGTGTTCACCCGCTGAGGGGGATCAGCCGGTGAACGTGGGAGTGACCGGAGCCGGCTTCGGCTCGGTCAGTACTGCGAGCAGGGCGGCGATGCGGACCTCGCCGAGACCTGTCGTCAGGTCGTAACCAGCACCTGCACTGCAGCACGCCGTGGTGTTGATGGCGTTGTTCCCTTCGGTGATGTCCCTAAATACCCGGGTGTAGTGCTCTGGGTTGTTGGCGATCTCGTACAGCATCGGGTTCACGAGCGTGGGTACCGACGCCCCTGCGGCCACGAGGGCTGAGCGCAGGGAGGCGAAGGCCCCGGCCATGAGCGGCCCCGACAGGCTGTCACCGCCGTTGCCGACCCAGGACCAGGTGCTTGAGATGGCGGTGGTGGCCTCGGGATCTTCGACGTTCCCGGCGGGAGCGACAGGAGGCAGGTAGGTGAGTTGCTCGGGCCGACCAGCGAGGGCGGCGATGTCGGGAACACCCCGACGGGCTGGTGACTGTCCGTTGGGGACGGTGTTCTGCCACGCCGGTCGATCACCGCTGCTGAGGCCTCCACCACCGGCAGAACATGGTGCACTTGCCGAGGTCTTGGTATTCCAGACCCGTCCAGCGCCGGTGAGCGGGGTACCGCCGGTGTGTCGGCCGAGCACCTCGGTTCCGCCCACCGAAGTCACCCACGGCGAGGATGCGGGGAAGTGGACCGAGACCGGCGCTTCAGTGGGGAGGCACTCGCTCTTGGGCACACAGTCGGTGCTGCCGGAGTCTCCGGCCCCTTTGAAGAACCAGGTGCCACCATTGGCGAGGGTGGCGAGGGCGTCGTTGACTGATGACATTTCCTCGGCGGTCAGCTGAGCCTCACAGATTCCGTAGCTCATGGAGACGAGATCGGGTGGCCGACCCCCGGTGGCGGAACCGTCGGCGAGGGTTTGCAACATGGCGGTGAGCGTGGAGATGAACGGCGCCCCCGGTTCGGCGACGAGGACGTGGATGTGATCAAGGCCCGGTGCGGCACCGGCGATGATCTCGAGATCGGACTGTGCTTCGCGTCCCGGGGCGGGCAGGCCGGCAGTGTCACCGACGGCCACCTCGCTGGCGGCCCCACCGCTGAATCGCCATTGGGTGACCGGCATCTGCCGCAGGCCCAGACACCCTTGGAACAACCGGAACTCTTCGAGACCAACGGACTGACCGAATTGCAACTGGGCAGCGACGAGACCCCGGCCGTCGTGACCGGCCTCATGCAGTGTGCGGTACTCGTAGCGATCGGCGAGATCACCGGGTCGGGCGACTTCACGGAGCGCCTCAGGGATAGTGCAGTCGGGGGGAGGTTCGGCGAGGCCGGCTCCGCTCGGCGTCGCCGTGGCCAGTGTCGCGGCCACCACGGTCACGATGGCGACGATTGCGATTCCCATCATCCCCGGGTTCCGTCGGCAGGATCGGCCGTGAAGGTGGAGTGGGTGGGTCAGTCGTGGCATCGGTACCCCCGGAGATGAGCGTCACGGACCTCGTGGAGCCAGATCGTACCCCCGGCTGCGCCGGCGCCTACCGGATTCGGGCG
>JALRFT010000030.1 GCA_023261915.1 Acidimicrobiales bacterium
ACGTTGGGATGGACGGGGATCTTGGCGAACACGTCGCCGTGGACCAACAGGTTGTAGATGCGCACGGTGGCGAAGCCCTCAAAGGCGTTGGAGCCCACCCCGACGTCGAGTTCAGTTTCTAGGCGGTCGAGTTCAGACATGATCTCGTCCACTAGGTCGGCCTCGATGGCGTCGGGCACGATGGTGTAGCCCACCGCGGCGATCTCTTCGGCGTGGCGGGCGGCAGTGGCCGCATCCATCTCCGTCGGTGTCGTTGCCATCTCTCCTCCGACCGGGCGTCTTCCCTGAGCAAAACGGCTGAGGGCATCGTAGGCTGTGGCCATCGGTGACCGCCCAGTGCGTCTGTCACCGGTCATCCGTTCCGAACTGAGGAGTTCCCGTGTCCATCCACGACGTGTCCATCGCCCGCCTCGACGGCTCCCCGCTGAGCCTCGCCGACCTCGCCGGCAAGGCCGTGCTGGTGGTCAACGTCGCCTCGCAGTGTGGACTGACGCCGCAGTACACGGCGCTTGAGGAGATCCACGAGCGGTTCACGAACCGTGGGTTCACCGTGCTCGGGGTGCCGTGCAACCAGTTCCTCGGTCAGGAACCGGGGACAGCTGAGGAGATCGCCGAGTTCTGCTCCACGAACTATGGCGTCACCTTCCCGCTGACCGAGAAGATCGAGGTGAACGGGGAGGGACGTCACGCCCTTTACGACGAACTCGTTGACGTGGCCGACGACGAGGGGCACACCGGGGACATCCGCTGGAACTTCGAGAAGTTCCTCGTGGGCCCCGACGGGGCAGTGGTGGCGCGGTTCTCACCGGTCACGGTTCCTGATGACCCTGCCGTGGTGGCGGCCATCGAAGGCGTGCTTCCCGCCTAGGGGATCGGGGTTCGCACCGCGGCGATGCGGTGTGGGTGCAGCGAGGCAGTACCCTTGGGGCACTGATCATGACGACATTTGCATCGCTCGGGGTTGACCCCGTCCTCACCGCCGCCCTCGGGTCAAAGGGCATAACCGAACCGTTTCCCATCCAGGAACTCACCATCTCCGATGCCCTCGCCGGCCGGGACGTGTGTGGCAAGGCCAAGACCGGGTCAGGCAAGACGCTGGCTTTCGGGTTGCCGCTGCTGCAATTGCTCAAGGCCCACAGCGCCTCGGGCACCCGCGGCCTCGTCCTCGTCCCCACCCGGGAGTTGGCCCTGCAGGTGGCCGGGGAACTCCAGCCACTCGGCGAGGCCATGGGCCTCTCAGTGGTGACCGTCTACGGCGGCGCACCCCTCGAACGTCAACAGGCCCAGCTGGAAAAGGGAGCCGACGTGGTGGTGGCCACTCCGGGTCGACTCATCGACCTGATCGATCGCAAGGCGACCTCGGTGGCTGACCCTGATCACTCAAAGCTTGAGACAGATCTCTTTCAGGGAATTGTGACAGAGTAGGAACCATGTTGTACACGGCACTGAATTCGCTGAGCCTCGCTGCGTCTGCGTTTGCGGCAGAAACCGAGCAAGACCAGAACCTCAATCAGATGGTCAACGACGCGAGCGCTACTGGGTTCTTAGTTGCCGGCCTCATCGCGCTGATTTCGATTTTCTTAATTATCGATATGGTTCGCCGAATTCGCCGCACCCGCTACCGCGAGCAGGTGCGCCAAGAGCTCCAAGCTGAAATCGAACAGATGGACTCAGAAGGCGGTCACGAGCCAAAAACCGACTGATCCACTTTTTTCAGTCGTACGTTTCGGCGGTGCGCTCGTTTCGGGCCAATTTCTTGTGGATGTAGTGCTCTTCGTACCTGAACTCAAACCACAGCACAATCAGCAGTAATGGCGTGATGATGTCGGTGA
>JALRFT010000068.1 GCA_023261915.1 Acidimicrobiales bacterium
GATGTCTTGACCCTGCTCGAGCTGGGTGCGCACCTTCGCGTAGAACTCGTTGTTGTCGTTGACGTCCTCGGTGTACGTGACCGTGATGCCCGTCTCGTCCTGGAAGCGGGTCAGCGTCGGGTACTCGCCGGTCTCCTCGTCAATGTCCATGTACTCGACCCAGTTGGACCAGTTCACGGTCTTCTCGGTGTCAGAGACATCGGTGGGTGCGCTGCCCTCCGAAGCCGTACCACTATCGCCACCCGTTCCACAGGCGGCGGCCGCCATGGCAGCCGAGGAGATGCCCGCAGCCTGGAGCAGACGACGACGGGAAACCGATGAGCGCATGGTGCCCGCCAGGGCGGCGATCATCTCGGGGCTGTGCTTCATGGCGGTCCTTTCTAGGGCAGGCACGGGGGAACCCGTGGACTCGTGGGCATCAAACTGAATCGGACGTGGGCAAAATCTAGCCTTTCAAGATGAAAATGGCAGTCCCGAAAGGTCACTTTTCGGAGAAGATCGTTCGATGCCAGCCCTTCTTGGCCTCGGCGGTGATGTCCATGGACACGTGCTTGACCTGGGTGTACTCCTCGAAGGAATAGGTGGACATGTCCTTGCCAAACCCGGACTGCTTGTACCCGCCATGGGGCATCTCACTCACGATCGGGATGTGATCGTTGATCCACACGCACCCGGCCTGGATATCCCGCTGGGCCCGCAGGGTGCGGAAAACGTCCCTGGACCAGGCCGAGGCGGCTAGGCCGTAGGGGGTGTCGTTGGCCAGGGCGATGCCGTCGTCGTCGGAATCGAAGGGCAGGACCACGAGCACGGGGCCGAAGATCTCGGACTGCACGATCTCGCTGCCCTGGGCGGCGTCGGTGATCACTGTGGCTGGGTAATAGGCACCCGAGGCCAGGGCGCCGCCCGGGATCTCCCCTCCGACCCGCACCTTCGCCCCATCCTTGCGGGCCCGGTCGACGAAGCCGGCCACGCGTTCTTGCTGACGGCGCGAGATCAGCGGCCCGATATCGGTCGCCTCATCGAGCGGATCGCCGATCACGATCTGGGCGAACAGGTCGCACACCTGCTGGACGAACGCCTCGTAGAGCGGGCGCTGAACGTAGGCGCGGGTGGCGGCCGTGCAGTCCTGCCCGGAGTTGATGAGGGCCCCAGCCGCGGCACCCTGGACGGCGGCCTCGAGGTCGGCGTCGTCGAACACCACGAACGGAGCCTTGCCGCCGAGTTCGAGGTGCACTCGCTTCACATCGGCCGTGGCGAGTTCCATCACGCGCTTACCCACGCCGGTGGAACCGGTGAAAGACACCATGTCCACATCCGGATGGGATACGAGGGCTTCACCGGTGACCGGGCCGGCGCCGGCGACCACATTCACCACACCGGCGGGAATGCCGGCGGCGATGCAGTCCTCGGCGAGCATCATCGTGGTGATCGGGGTGATCTCCGCGGGCTTCAGCACGATTGTGTTGCCCGCCGCCACGGCCGGGAGCATCTTCCACATCGCCATTTGCAGCGGGTAGTTCCAAGGAGCGATCGAACCGACCACCCGGTGCCAGGACGCGGGCCACTTCACGAACGGCACCCTCGAGATCCTCGACGTGTTCGAACACCAGGCACGTCACAACCGTGTCGAACTCGCCGTCGGCGAACGGAAGAGATCCGACAGCGGCAACGTCGTAT
>JALRFT010000098.1 GCA_023261915.1 Acidimicrobiales bacterium
TAGCGGGCCTTCATGTCCTGAAGCAGGTTGAGAATCTGGGCCTGGACGGACACGTCAAGGGCCGAGACTGGCTCGTCGCAGATGATGACTTTGGGATCTAGGACGAGTGCCCGGGCGATGCATATGCGCTGACACTGGCCACCCGAGAACTCATGGGGGCGACGGGCCATGGCGGTGTCAGGGTCGAGTCCAACGTCGCTGAGGACCCGCCGCACGATCGCCTCGTGCTCGACCCGTACGTCGGCCATGGCTGCGAAGTCCCGTCGGCCTTCCGGAAGCAGGGTGCAGATCAGCGCAACGATGGCTCCGGCCGCACTGATGCCCCATGCCACAACCGAAAGCGGTGTTCCCGCTCCCGTTGCCCCGAGCACCGCCAACACGAGTTGCACGATGGCCAGGGCCCCCGCCGCTCGGCGAGCGGTTGGTACCCGATCACGGATCAGGTTGCCCGCCCCCCACATGAGGGGACCAAACACGAGCGCTGACATCATGAGGGTGCCACCGGTAGGGGCAATGGCCTCCCATGCGCCCCGAAGACCGAAGGACTCGTTGTTGGCTAGGTAGGGAAGGACCGCACCGAGAAGCCACAGCGCCACGACGGACGCACCACCGGCGAAGGCAACGATGGCCGCCAGGTGCATCACCTTGGTGGCGAGGGAGATCAATCGTCCGGGCGGATGCTGCTCGGATGCCCAGATCCGCAGGGGTTCGGCCACGATGTCGCCGACTCGCCGGCGGGGGTTCAGCGACGAGATCGGATCCTGAAAGATCATCTGCAGATCAGGGCGAACCCGCCGCAGGTCAGTGCCACTCAGCTCGGTGAGATCCTCATTGTCGAAAAGCACAGCGCCCGAGGTTGGTCGGGGCAGTTGCATGATGGCCTTACCGGTGGTCGACTTTCCGCAGCCGGACTCGCCGACCAACCCCAGCGTCTCACCGGCGCGCACGTCGAGACTGATGTCTGACACGGCATGGACCTTGGCGCCGCTGCGACCGACGGGGAATTCCACGACGAGGTGCTCGGCCCGCAACAGGGTCTCTCCGGGCGTCCGCAGGTGGGCGTCACCGCTGCCAGCCATCACACGTCTCCTGTCTCATGCCAGGCGCTGGGATCGACCGTCACCTCGGCGTCGTCGAGCACACCCTCGGGCTGTTCCAACGTCGAGGGGGACGGGGCGCTCCCGAGACGGGACCGTATTTCGAGGTTCTCTTCAGACCCCACGGGGAACCAGCAGCGGTAGAGGTGGCCGGGGGTGTCCTCGACTAGCGGCGGCTCCTCGGCGTAGCAGCGGTCTTGGGCGTAGGAACAGCGAGGTGCGAAATTGCAGCCGGTGGGAGGGTTGACCAGGTCCGGAGGCCGACCGCCGATAGCCAGAAGCCGTGTGTGGCTCGGTTGGTCGATCTTGGGGATCGAGCCGAGAAGGGCCTCCGTGTAGGGCATGCGCACGTTGGCGAACAGGTCGGCGGTAGGAGCCTGCTCCACGACCTTCCCGCCGTACATGACCGCAATCTCATCGGTCCGGCCGGCAACGACTCCGAGATCATGGGTCACGAGGACCATGGCCATGTGTCGTTCGGCCTGCTGTTCGTTGAGCAGATCAAGGATCTGGGCCTGAACCGTGACGTCGAGGGCGGTCGTCGGCTCGTCGGCCATTAAGAGCCGTGGGCCACAGGCGAGGGCGATGGCAATGGTGATGCGCTGCCGCATACCCCCTGAAAGTTGATGGGGGTACTCGCGCATCCGCTGCGCCGGTTCGGGAATTCCGACCGAAGACAAGAGGGCGATTCCGGTCTCCTCGGCCTGAGACTTGGACATGTTGAGGTGAAGCCGCAGCGACTCAGTGATCTGACGACCGATACGCACCACCGGGTTCAACGAGGTCATGGGGTCCTGAAAGACCATGGCCATTTCGGCTCCCCACAGGGGACGCATCTCATCGGGTCCGAAATCGATGATTTCCCGGCCTTCGTAGCGGATGCTGCCAGTGCGGATGGTGTTCGACCGGGGGAGTAGCCCCATGATCGATCGGGAGAGCACGGTCTTACCCGAGCCCGATTCACCCACGATCCCAATGGTGCGTCCCCGCTCAAGGGTGAGCGAGACCCCGTCCACGGCGCGAACGAGCCCTCGAGGCGTGCGGAACTGGGTGCGGAGATCCGCCACTTCGAGGAGCGGACCCCCTTGGTTGCCCTCCGCACTCGGCAGTGTCTTGGTCGCAGCCCCCCGTCTCACAGCGAGCTCTCCTTGATGCTGAAGTACTCGCGGAGGCGGTCGCCGAGGAGGTTGAGTGAGATGAGGAGCAGGACGAGGACGAAAATGGGGACGCCAGGAACCCACCACTTGCCTTGCTCGAGTTGTGGTTGACCCTGAGAGATCATCCCGCCGAGAGAAGCCTGGGGCGGCTCGACTGACTGGCCGAGATAGGCGAGGGCGCCTTCGGCCGCAATGGCGACAGCGATGGCGAGGGGGATGAAGGGGAGGATGGCGAGAAAGACGTTCGGCAGTAATTCTTTAGTGATCACTCGCAGGTGGCTGGCCCCGAGGGTGCGAGCTGCGAGCACGAACTCCCGCTGACTGAAAGTCAGGGTGTTGGCCCGGACGAGTCGGGCAATGGTCGGGATCGCCACCACGGTGAGAGCGATCGTTGAGTTCACGACGCCTTTGCCGCGGATGGCCACAATCACAAGAGCCAGCAACAACGCCGGGAACGCCAAGAGCACGTCCATCGAGGCCATGGTGGCCGTGTCGACTCCCCGTCGGAAGTAGCCGGAGATCAGCCCGAGCGATCCGCCGATGAGGACTCCGATGGTGATCGAGGCGAAGCCGACCACGAGCGCCACGCGGGAGCCGAAGATGACCCGGGCCAACTGGTCACGGCCAAGAGAGTCGGTGCCGAGGACGGCCATGCTCCCGTCTACCCGGTAGGAGAAGGGAGGGAGGCTCTGCTCGAGACGGGCGTTGGCCCCCCGAGGCTGTTCATTGGGATCGGCGAGTGGAAGCCAGTCGGCGAAGATGGCCAAGAAGGCAATGAGCCCAATGAACCCGATGGCGATCCAGAACGGCAGCCCCAACTTCCGCTTGGCGAGGGCGGCGGCAGCCTCAGGGTCACCCTGAGCCTTCAGCTCGCTGCCGATGATGGAGGCGTGCTCTTGTTCGATGACTCCCACCTCGGCGGCGAGGTTGTTCACCCCCATGAGCGCCTCTCGGTCACCGAGTGGCCCTGGTTCGGGTCCGGAGTTAGGCGGCAGCACGGGCATGGCGAATCCGGGGGTCGAGGAAGGCGTACAGAAGATCGACGAGGAAGTTGATGAGGACGTAGGCAGTGGCAATCACGAGGACTGCCCCTTGCAGCGGGATGGCATCGCGCTGATTGATGGACTGCACCACGTACAGACCCATGCCGTTGATGGCGAAGATGGCCTCAATGATGATCGTTCCGCCGATGAGGCGGCCCATGTTGATGCCGGCCACGGTCGCCAACGAGAACGTTGATGGACGGAAGGCATGCCGCCGCATGATCTGCTTGGGGGGAAGACCTTTGGCCCTCGCCATCGTGACGTAGTCCTCCTGCAGGGTGGCCACCATGTCGTTGCGCAGGAGCCGGGCGTAGATGGCGAGTTCAGCCAGTGCCAGACAGATCGCCGGCAGCAGAAGCAGGTAGAGGTTGTTGCCAAGGTTCGACAACTGGGCTGGCACATCGGGCATCAGCCACTCAATGTTCACGTCCTGGGCCGTGACGCTAAATATCGGCACCGTCACGGCGAACAGCAGGATCAGGACGAACGCCACGACGTAGTTGGGGACAGAGATCGCCATTCCGGCGATTGCCGAAGACGCCCGGTCAATCAGGCCTCCAGGTTTTCGGGCCGACGACATGCCCAGCAACAGACCCACCGTCAGAGCGATGGCCTGGGAATAGACCACGAGGAAAAGGGTCACCGGTAATTTGTCAGCCAGTGACTCGCTGACGGGCACACCATTGAGGCCTGATACTCCGAGATTTCTATCGACCACCAGCTCCTTGAGCCAGCGTCCGTACTGAACCGGGATGGGGTCGTCGAGGCCGAACTCACTTCGAAGCGCTTCGCGCTGTTCGTTGGAACACCCCAGTCCGCAGCGGACGTCGACCACGTCGCCTTCCAGCTGATCGAGCATGAGGAAGGTCAGGAAACTCACAACGAGGAGAACGAAGACGAGTTGGAGAACCTTCTTTGCTACAAACACCGAGCCCTGACCTTCCAGCCGGTCACCTGCAAGAGACGTGTCTAGCACCCCGGGGATGCGCCCGAAGGCGCCGCCCCGGGGTGCTCAACGTCAGTTCGCCAGCCACACCCCGGTCAGTCGGGTCACCCCACCGAAGGATCCGACGCCACCGATCGGGTAGGCCCGGCCTCCACTCGGGAGCTTCTCCTGGAGGATGCCGCGGACATTGTTGTTCGCCGCAACGGCCCAGATGGTGTGGTTGAGCCAGATGTAGGGAAGCACCTCGTTCATCCGCTTCTGGAGATCGGCGTAGGCCTGCTTGCGGACCTCGGGATCCGAACTCTGGCGACCCTTGTTCAACGCAGCGTCGATCTGGGCGTCATTGAGGTTCGGGAAGTTCAGGATGTTCGGCTTCCCTTCGCCGCTCCACCACCAGATGTAGTCCACATCGGGATCGGGGGCGCCGAGCTGACGCCACAGGTTGGCGTCAAACTCACCGGTCAGCGCCGTGGGGATGAAGGCCGCCTGGTCCACCGTCTTGATGGTCACGTTGATCCCGGCCTGGGCCCACTGCTGCTGGAGCAACTCGACGGAACGCTGGCTCTCGGGCGTTGGCGTCGTGGCCAGCGTGAAACTGACCTCTCCGGAAGTCGTGGGGTCAGCCTTGTACTCGTCGATGAGCGCCTTGGCCTTGGCGACGTCGTACGCCGGGTAGCCGGTCTCCACCCGGTACTTCGTGCCCGGGCTGAACACGTTGTTGGCAACCACGGCTACGCCGGCGTTGATGACCTCGTTGTAGGTCTCGGTATCCGTGGCGTAAGCCAGGGCCTGCCGCACACGAATGTCATTAAGCGGAGCCTTGTCGAGGTTCAGGAGGATGAAGGACTCTTCGGATTCGCCCCGGTCCTCCACCAACTGCAACTCACCCGCTTGAGCGGCCGTGCGCAGTTCAGCAATGACCTCGGGAGCATTGGTGTGCATCATCTGCAGCTCGCCGGTGGTCAGCGCATCCTGACGGGTGCGGACGGCGGGGATCGGTCGGAAGGTGACCTGGTCGAGGTAGGGGAGCCCCTCCTGCCAGTAGCTGGTGTTCTTCTCACCCACCCAGCTCTGGTTCGGGGTCCAAGAAACGAACTTGAACGGCCCGGTACCGACCGGGGCACGCTGGCCGGCTTCTGACGTCGCCGGGTCGGTCATCGACGGAGCGACCACGTATCCGATCTGGCCAGTCAATCCTGAGGGGAAAGCCGCCCACGGGCTGCTCATGGCCACCTCGACGGTCAGGTCGTCGACGATGGTCACGCCGGTGACCGGACCGAGGGCCGAACCGGTGAGGGCGGAGGCCTTATAGGCATCGAGGCTCGACTTCACCGCTGCGGAGGTCAGCGGGGTGCCGTCGTGGAAGGTGACTCCTGAGCGGACCTTGATCTGCCAGCTCGTGAAATCAGCGTTCGGGGTGATGGACTCGGCCAGGTAGGGCTGGGGTTCACCGGCGTCGTTGAGGACGGCGAGGGTGTCAAAGACGGCCTGGGCGACCATGTGGCCCGAGATGGCGAAACGGTTCACCGTCGGGTTGAACCCGTCGCTCTCTGCCTCAAGGCCGTAGGTCACCGATCCACCGGACTTCGGCTCGCCTTCGGGGGCGATGGTGAAGTCCGTGGCGCCAACGCCTTGGCTGGTTGGGCTGGACGACTGGTTGTCCGATGCGCTCGAGCAACTGGCGACCAACAGCGCAGCCACGGCGAGCGTGAGCCCGGCCTTGGCGGCGGTGGTGAACCAGCCTGAGCGGCCGGAGATGGCGTACTCGGTTCCTGACACGACAATGTCCCCCTCTAGTCGCTTGGCGAGGTGGAGGCCCCTCCCCGCGCCGGCAAGTGTGCCACAGGACACGTCGGCTCGCTGCCCCTCCCGTCCAAACTGTCACGAGATTGCCGCATGGCCGTTTTGAGACGAGTCTGGGGCGCCTCATCCCGGGGTGTCAGCGGGGCCTTGGGTATGCTCCCGCCCCATCCGGTGTCTCTCCGACCCCGGCAAGGAGCAGCGATGTCAGGCCATAACCAGCCATCCGGGGCCAGTGGGTCCTCCTTCAACGAGGTCTTCGAGGGGGTCGCCGACGTTGAGGGATGGATGACCCGGGCCCAGGCTGGACGACTCTGGGACGCCGCCAGTCGCCTGCACTCCGGTGACTCCATTGTTGAGATCGGCAGTTTCCACGGCCGCTCGGCCATCGTGTTGGCGACCGCCGCCCGTACCGGCGTGGCAGTCACCACTATTGACCCCCACGCCGGCAACGATCGGGGGCCTCAGGAGATCGAGGGCTTCGTCGACGAGGCTGAGCAGGACCACCGGCAATTCCTCGCCAATCTGCAACGGGCCGGGGTGGACCAGCGCATCAACCACCTCCGTCAGTTCTCCCACGACGCTCACGCTGGGGTGAGCGGTGACATCACCCTCCTGTACATCGACGGAGCCCATCGATTCGCTCCGGCACGAGAGGACATCGTGAGTTGGGGACGGCGGGTCTCCTACGGCGGAACGCTTCTCGTCCACGACTCCTTTTCTTCCATAGGGGTCACGTTGGCGCTGCTCGCCACCACCATGATCAACGGAAGGTTTCTCTATCTCGGCCGCTCCGGATCGCTCGCCGAATTTCGTCGCGTTGATCTCACCAGTGGCCAGCGGGTCACGAACATCCTCAAGCACCTCGGACAGTTGCCGTGGTTCGTTCGTAACGTGATGGTCAAGGTGCTCATCACGTTGAAGTTGGGGAAGGTGGCAAGGATTTTCGGGAGTGACGGCAAGACCTGGCCCTACTGAACCGATTTGCAGCCGCCCGTGCATACTGGGCAGATGCCGGAGCCCGGGTACGTCAAGCAGCTGAGGGATCTGGTGGGTCCCGCCCACGTCCTCACCGACGAGGGCATCACCTCGGGGTTCGTCAGCGATTGGACCGGTCGGTTCGTCGGCTCCACCCCTGCAGTGGTTCGTCCGGCCGATGTCGACGAAGTTGCCGCAGTGCTGACCTTGTGTTCGAAGCACGGCGTGTCGGTCGTGACCCAGGGGGGGAACACCGGTCTGGTCGGGGGAGGAGTGCCTCTCAACGGGGAGATCGTGGTGAGCCTGACGCGTCTCACCGACCTCGGAGAGATCGACCGGGACGCCCGGGCCGTCACGGCGGGGGCCGGGGTCACGATCGGAGCACTGCAGCGCCACGCCGAGGTGGCGGAACTCGACTACCCGGTGGACCTTGCGAGTCGCGATTCGGCCACGGTCGGTGGCACCATTGCCACCAATGCCGGCGGTCTGCGGGTCATGCGCTTCGGGCCCACCCGATCGCAGGTGCGTGGGATCGAGGCCGTTCTCTCCGACGGTCGGGTCATTCGTCACCTCGATGGACTGGTCAAGGACAACACCGGCTACGACCTTGGCGGGCTGTTGTGCGGCAGTGAGGGCACGCTCGCCATCATCACCGCAGCGCGGTTGCGCCTCGTTCCGCAGCGCCCGGAGAGAGCGGTAGCACTGGTGGGCTTCACCTCGGTTCGCTCCGCCATCGCCGCTGCGGGTCAATGGTCTGCAACGGTGCCCGATGTCGAAGCCATCGAGTTCATTACTGCTGCCGGGATTGGATTGCTGGCGACGCACCTAGCGCTCGCTCCACCTTTTGACCCCCTTCCGCCCGCGATGCTGTTGGTTGAGGCGGCCGGAAGGACCGACCCCACTGCGGGGCTCGCCGAGGTGGTGACGGGGACCGACGGTGTCGAGGACGCTGCGGTCGCCTCGACTTCCCTTGACCGCCATCGCCTCTGGCGATACCGCGAGGCACATACCGAGGCGATCAACCTCGAGGGAGTCAAGACCTCGCCACCCCACAAACTCGATGTCACGCTGCCTCAGGGCGAACTTGCCTCGTTTGTTGAAGCGGTCCCCGAGGTTGTCGCTGGCGTGGCCCCGAGGGCACGGACGTGGCTTTTCGGCCACGCCGGAGACGGCAACGTCCATGTCAACGTCACCGGTATCGAGGGCGCCGGCCGCAGCGTGGACGAGGCTGTGCTTGGTCTCGTGGCATCGCTCGGCGGGAGTATCAGTGCCGAACATGGCATTGGCACCGCAAAGGTGCAGTGGCTGCACCTCAACCGGTCCGAGGCCGAACTTGAGGTCTTCCGAGCCCTGCGCAGGGCCATGGATCCAGCCGGGATCTTGAATCCCGCCGTCCTGGTTCCTCGCTAACTAGGGCGCCCAGAGCCCTCGGCCCTCGAGGACTTCCCGGAGCGTCTGGGGCCGGTCGGTCATGATGCCGTCGACGCCGAGATCCAGGAGGTCTCCGATCTCAATCGGGTCGTCAATGGTCCAGACCTGCACCTCAAGGCCAAATCGATGCGCAGTCTCAACGAGCCGTCGGTCCACGATGCGAATCTTCCCGGCTCGCACGGGAACCTGGGCGACGTCCCCGTCGGGTCGGCCCACGGGCAGGCCGAGACTGGCGGCCCTCAGCCTCGCCACGGCACGCGGTCCTAGGCCGGTGCAAAGGCGCTCACCGAACCGGGCACGAAGCCTCCCGAGCCGCCGGTCAGAGAAGGCTCCGACGCATACCCGTGGAAGAGCGGCGGTGCGATCGAGTACGTCGGCAAGGGGGTCGACCGTGGCGTCGGCCTTCGGGTCAATGTTGAATCGGGCGTCAGGGAAGGCGTCGAGGATCTCCTCAAGTCTGCTGATGCGCCCCACCGAGCCGTCGGTTCCAAGTACCTCGGCCTGCTGCACCTCCGCCCAGCGGAGGTCGGCAATTGCGCCTGTTCGGCTCGTAACTCGGTCGAGGCTCGAATCATGGAAGGCCACGAGGACCCCGTCGGCGGTGAGGTGCACGTCGGTCTCGAGGTAGCGAAATCCGAGAGCGAGCGAGGCCGCGAAGGCTTCCAGAGTGTTCTCGGGGTAGTCCCCGGCGCCTCCACGGTGGGCAATGGCGAGCGGATGAGCGTGTTCGAGGTAGGAGTGACGAATTGACGGGGGTCGGCTCACTTGGCGCACCGTAGTGCCGTCGGACATGGTTTGATGGCCGGCATGATTGACCAGTCGATCAAACGGTGTCTCGGCCAGATGGCCGAGGGAGTTCAGGTGGTCAGTTCCGCTGAGGGTGAGACGGTGCGGGCGTACACCTCACACTGGGTGAGCCAAGTGTCTTTCACCGAGCCGATCGTGATGGCCTCGGTGTCACCCGCCCACGACACCTGGCCACTCATCAATTCGACGCGACGCTTCGCTGTCTCGTTGCTCGCCGGCGATCAGGTGGAACAGGGGCAGTGGTTCTCTTACCCCGGTCGTAGGTTCGAACGGCTCATCGAGGATTACTTGGAACCTGTGACGAACCAGAGTGGGGCGTCTGCAGACTCCTCGAACCCCTGGTGGGTGATTCGCGGCTGCATTGCCTGGCTCGGGTGCGAGGTGCTGTCCATTGAGGCGACTGCCGGACCCGATGGGCCACCGCTCGATCATCGCCTGGTCTTCGCCAGGGTGGTGGAGGTGGGGGAAGGCCGGACCCGAGAGCCTCCCTTGGTGTACTCATCGCGCCAAGGCTGGCGCATTGCAGCAGACAAGGCCCGCACTACCGAAGGGGGATCGGTCCGGGACCGACTGCTGGCCCGGGTGGATGCCATCCGTGCCGCCTCCGGTGCCCCGCCCCTCGAGCCCGGTGACGACTGATGTCGGCCCTCTTGCTCGTGATTCTCGTCATCGTCATCTGTATTCCTGCAGTGCTCATCGCCATCTTGCGCAACGAGGGCCGGCGGGGTCGTGATCGGATGGCAGCAGCCACGGTGCAGGTCGACACCTCTGGGGTCCGGCGGGCACTCACCGATGGCCGCGTTGAGGAAGTGCTCTGGTCCGAGGTCGCCGAGGTTGAGGTGTTGCGCGCATCCATCGGGCCGCACAAGGCGTCGGGTGGCGTCGTGCTTCTTGGCGGAGGCCCCGATAGGGGTGCCCTCGTGCCTCTCGATCGCGTGGACGCCACCGGACTGCGGATCCACCTCGACGGCCTCCCAGGTTTCGACCGCCGACGCTTTGACGAGGCTATCCGCACCTCCCCACCGTCACGGACCGTGGTCTGGACCCGGGGCGTCAGCTTGCCGCCATCCGACGAAGGTGACCGGTCTCGTTGAGGCTTAGTAGCCCCGTTCGCCCGTCGTCGCTGATCGCCACGCGAGAGACGCTGGTGTAGCTGGGCGGGAAGAACAGCAGTCGGTCGAGACCAAGCACCTGTGACAGGTAAACGTTGATCACGCCCCCGTGGCACACCACCCCGACCCGCTGGCCGGCGTGCGCTGCTGCGATCTCGGTCATGGCCTCCACAACCCGGGCCACGAAAGCGTCAACATCGATGCCGAGGGCGGCGAGGTCACCGCTGGCCAGTGCCCGCCAGACTTCTGGGGCTTCAGTGCGCAACTGCTCGATCGGGACGTAGGAGGTGGCGTGGCGGTCCCATTCGGCGACGCCATCAACCACCCCGGCCTCGAGTCCGGTGAGCGCCTCGATCGGTTGGGCGGTCTCACGGGCTCGCAGGAGTGGGCTCGTGTACAGCGCATCGAGGTGGGTGGGGCCGAGATCCTCAGCCAACGCGCGGGCCTGACTCTGACCGAGTTCGTCGAGCGGCGGGTCGGCCGGTCCACTGACGGCGTCGAGGCGAATCGGCAAGGCGTGACGAATGAGGACGAGCTCCACAAACCGATACTAGGAGCGCAGGGGCTGACGGTAGGGTGGACCCATGCAACGACGGACCAAGGTGGTGGCGACCATTGGTCCCGCCTCGGACTCCCGCGAGGCCCTGCGGTCACTGGTGTCGGCCGGAATGGACGTAGCCCGTCTGGGACTCGCCCACGAGACCCTCGAAATCGCCATCGACCGCTTCGATCGAATCCGGAGTGTCGCCGCTGAACTCGAGCGGGAAGTAGGGATTCTCGTCGACCTGCCCGGGCCCAAGGTGCGAGCCGGCCATGTCGAGGGAAATGGAATCATCCTCGCCGCCGGTGCGACCCTTCGACTGGTGCCGGGTACCGGCCCATCGGACGGTGAATTGATCCACGTTGATTACGACAGCCTTCTCACCGACGTTGTTCCGGGCGATCACCTCGCCTTTGGCGATGGGGCAGTCGTGGCCGAGGCCGTTGACAACCTCGGCGACGCCCTGTTGGTCCGTGTGCTCCACGGTGGGCCGCTCAAGGGTCGTCCGGGTGTGCACATTCCCTCCGATCGGCTGACGGTCACAACACCAACGGACGAGGACCTGCGACTCCTCGATGCGTTTGTCGAGAAGGGCGTGGACATGGTGGCGCTCTCCTTCGTGCGTAGTGCCCATGACGTCCGGCGGATCGGGACGGTGCCCCACCCTGAGGGCCCACTCGTGGTGGCCAAGATCGAGACGCGGGCGGCGGTAGACAACCTGGCGTCGATCATTGAGGTGGCTGGGGCAGTGATGGTGGCCCGTGGTGATCTCGGCGCCGAGTTCCCGATTGAGGAAGTGCCGCATCTGCAGAAGCGGATCATTGGCCAGTGCATCGCCCTCGGTCGGCCGGTGATCACGGCGACCCAGATGTTGGAGTCCATGGTCACCGCCCCTTCGCCCACGCGTGCGGAAGCCTCCGATGTGGCCAACGCCGTCTTCGATGGATCGTCGGCCCTCATGCTGTCCGCCGAGTCTGCTGTGGGAGCCGACCCGGTGAACGCTGTGGCGACCATGGCCCGCATCGCACGGCGGGCCGATCAGGAGTTCGACTACGAGCGGTGGGCGAACACCGTGGCGGTGTATCACCGGGAGCAGATTGCCCGGGGATCGACTGATGATGCCGTCACCAACACCATGTCGATGGCGGGCTGGCGTGCGGCGACCGACACGAAGGCTGCCGCCATCCTGTGCATCTCGCGTACGGGCTTCACCGTTCGATCGATCGCCCGATTCCGGCCGGAGGCACCCATCTTCGGATTCTCGACGGACGAGCGAACCTGTCGTCAGTTGACCCTCAGTTGGGGAGCATCCCCACACCTTCTTCCTGCCGACACCACGCCTGACAATCAGGTGGATCGCGCCATCGCCGAAGCGCTCCACAAGGGTCTGGTGCGCTCGGGGGACCTTGTGGCCGTGCTGCACGGTTCGGACTACTACCCCGGTCAGGCGACCGACACGGTTCGACTCGTCGAGATCCCGTGACCGCTGGCCGCCCCGAAGGTGGGGCGCTCGAGTCTCACCTCCGCCTTGCACCTTCACCATCTCTGACGGTCCCGCTCGTCGTATTCGTCCACGGTGCGGCCGATCGAGGAGCGGCGTTCGTCAAGGTTGCTCGGGACCTTCCGCACACCGATGTCATCCGCTACGACCGGCGCGGCTACGGACGTTCCCTAGGGCTGGGCGTTGACCTCGCTCGCACCGGCGCTGAGGTGCTCGCCGATTCGGTGCGTGACCTCCTTGGGGTCCTGGATGGGGCCCAGCAACAACGCATTGAGAGCAACCGGTCGGGGCCGGTCGTGCTGGTGGGTCATTCCGTGGGAGGCCTCGTCGCCCTTGCCACGGCGATTGCGGCCCCCGAGCAGGTCAATGCCGTTGTGGCGTGGGAGCCACCGACACCGTGGCAGTCGTGGTGGTCGCGTGGGAGGGGATCGGAAAGCTCACAAGTCGATGACAACCGGGAGCGGCGTGGGGCAGAAGTGATGGAGGCCTTCCTGCGCCAGCGTCTCGGTGACGAGCATTGGGACCAACTTGGCGAGGGCCGACGCCGGACACGACAGGCCGAGGGCATGGCGCTCGTCGATGACATCGCAGCAGCAAAGGCTGCCGGTGACCTCAGCCTGGGAGTCCTGCGGCTACCAGTCACCCTTGGTGTGGGCACGCTGACCGACCAACGTCATCAACGGGCAGTGGAGGAGCTTGCGGAGGTCATTCCGGCAGCACGAGTGGCGACGGTCGATGGTGCCGCCCACGACGCCCACATGACCCATCCAGCCGCTTTTGCCGCCGTGGTGAGCGAGTGCGTCGGTAGCATCGCTCCATGAGCGACTCCCAACCAATCGGCCTTGCAGCCAGCGGCCCTCCCGAGACGGTGCTGACTTCGGAAGATCCAGCATTCCTCGAGGCGCTCGCTCGAGCGCTGCGCACCGCTGACGGCGAGCGCCGTCAGGCGGTCGGTGAAGTTGTGGCGGCGTGGCCTCGGGTGTCACTCGGCTGGGCCGTTCTTGGTGACACCGCCCCCACGACCATTGATGCCTACGCCGCCTTCCGCGTCGGTTATCACCGCGGCCTTGACCAGTTGCGCGGCAGTGGCTGGCGGGGGAGCGGCTACGTGCGGTGGCAGCACGAGGGCAACCGTGGATTCCTGCGGTGCCTTGCCGGACTCGAGCGGGCCGCCGGGCTCATCGGGGAGCACGATGAGCAGGACCGCTGCGCACTCTTTCTCCGCCAACTCGATCCATCGTGGCCGCCAGCCGACTTTGGGGGGACCTGATCCCTCCGTCACCGCCACGCCCTGAGGCGTGGACACGTCCCCTAGAGTGACGAGATGACCACCGACCGGTTCCCAACGTCGGGTGCTTCTGCTGAGGACATCATCGCCGAGGTGACCTCGTTTCGTGAGGGCGACCTCGACTGGCGAAGTGGACGGTCGTTCAGCCTCGTGTACAACCCTGACGATCCCGCCCTCGAGCATCTGGTCGAACAGGTGGGAGCGTCCTTTCTCCACGAGAACGGACTGAATCCTTTCAAGTATCCGTCCTTGCAGCGTATTGAGTCCGACATCGTCTCGGCTGCTACCTCGCTCGTGCACACTGGGCCGACCGCCGGAAGTTGCACCTCGGGCGGAACGGAAAGCCTCTTCCTGGCGATCTACACCGCCCGCGAGACGGCCCGCTCTGAGCGAGGCATCGACAACCCCACCGTGGTCGCCGCCGAGACGGTTCATCCGGCTGTGGCCAAGGCCTGTCACTACCTCGGTCTCGAACTCGTACGCACCCCCATCGGTGAGGACCTGCGCGCCGATCCGGAACAGCTGGCGGCGGCCATGGACGAGCGCACCGCCCTCGTCGTCGCGTCGGCGCCGTGTTACCCCTACGGCGTCATCGACCCCGTTCCTGCCATAGCGGCACTGGCGGCCGAACGGGGAGTGCTCTGCCACGTCGATGCCTGTCTCGGTGGTTGGCTGCTGCCGTTCATGGAGCGTCTCGGTCATAGCGTCCCCCCATGGGACTTTCGTGTCGACGGCGTGACATCCATCTCGGCCGACGTCCACAAGTACGGCTATGCCTTCAAGGGCATCTCCACCGTGCTCTACCGGGATCCATCGATGATTCGACGCCAGTGGTTCCTCTACTCGGACTGGCCAGGTGGTCTGTATGGTTCGCCGACCACGGCGGGAACACGTCCGGCGGCGGCCATGGCCGGGGCGTGGGCTGCGATCAGATTCCTCGGCGAGGAGGGCTATCTGGCCAAGGCGTCCCAGGTGATGGAAGCCATGGCGGGGTTCACCTCGGGGATCAACGCCATCGACGGGCTCGAGGTACACGGCGATCCGGATATGTCGGTGTTCGAGTTCGGATCCGATCGGTTCGACATTGGTGCTGTCGGTGACGTGATGGACGACGCTGGTTGGAACCTTGATCGGCAACCCGGGGGGCTTCACGCCATGTTGTTCCCCTACCACTGCCATGTGGTCCACGAGTTCTGCGCTGATCTCGCCGATGCCGTGGCTAATCACGGCGAGAGCCGGGGGAAAGCCGCCACCTACGGAGGGGTTGCTCCCTGAGACAGACCTCATCGGTGGCCGCAGCGGTGTTGTGCGGCGGAGCCTCGCGACGCATGGGTCGCGACAAGGCACTCGTGGCGATAGACGGTGTGCCCATGGTCATCGAGGTCATCGACCGGCTCCGCCCTGTAGCGGCGGATGCCATCTTCGCCATCGGGGCCGCCCCCGAGGTTGTCTCACTGCTCGACTCGAAGCAGATCACCACCATCTCCGATAAGTGGCCTGGGGAAGGGCCGGCCGGAGGTGTCCTCACTGCCATCGAGACCATCGAGGCCGAGGTCGTCATCATCGTCGCCTGTGATCACCCTGACCTGCGGGCCGAGGATCTCTCGCGGTTGGTGGCAACTGTGCACGCCGGAGCGCCGGCTGCGGTCGCCAAGGTTGATGGGCGGCTCCACCCCAGTGTCGGCGCGTGGGACCCTCGGTGCTGTCGGGAGCTCGGCGCGCAGTTCTTCACACAAGGTGGTCGGTCCTTGCACGGTCTGGCTGAGGCGGTCGGGGCCGTGTCTGTGGATGTGGATTACCGATCGGTTAGTGACGTTGACACCCCCGCCGATGCGATGGCGCGGTACGGTGCACAGGTGAGTGATTCCCCCGAGGTAGATGTGACCGAGTTTTCTGGGCTCGTGTCCGCAGGGGCGCGTGTGGTGGACGTCCGTCAACCTGATGAGTACGTCGAAGGTCACGTCCCCGGAGCGGTGCTCGTGCCTCTCGCCTCCGTTCCCGACCACCCCGAGAGTTTCGAGGGTGGCGGACCGGTCTACGTGGTGTGTCGCTCTGGCGCCCGCAGTCTGAGCGCCGTGGAATACCTGCGGTCCCAGGGCGTCGATGCCATCAACGTCTCCGGAGGCACTCTGGCGTGGATCGAGGCGGGGAATGCCGTCGTGATTGGCGATTCTCCCCGATGAGCATGGCGGCGTGAGTCCACCGGTCGGTTCGGTGCCGGTCCTCATCACGACCGATATTGCGTTGGCGGATGCGGTGGAGCGGCTCCGCTGTGAACCTGAGTTTGCCATCGATACCGAGTTCCATCGCGAACGGACCTACTTCCCCCAACTCGCCCTCGTGCAACTGGGTTGGCCCGGGGGCATCGTCCTCGTCGACCCCCTCGCTGTTGACATCGCCGGACTGGCGCCGCTGTTCGACTCGGACTCCACCGCCGTGTTCCACGCCGCCGATCAGGACCTCGAGGTGCTCGACCACGCCGTCGGGGCGGTGCCCGCAGCCATGTATGACACCCAGGTGGCGGCGGGGTTCCTAGGACTGTCGACCCCGTCGCTAGCGACCCTGTGTGAGCGGGTGGTGGGGGTGAAGTTGGCCAAGGGTGAGCGGCTCACCGACTGGATGGCTCGTCCGCTCGGCGCGAAACAGCTCGACTACGCCGCCGCCGACGTCGCTCATCTTCTCGCCGTCCGTTCCGCTCAGCTTGGGGAACTGAGTGAACTCGGGCGCCTCCAGTGGGCTCTGGACGAGATCGAGCTTCGACGCCAGCGTGGTCGGACGGTGCGGGTTCCCGAGGATGCGTGGCTTCGCATCAAAGAGGCGCGCAGCCTGCGGGGTCGGGATCGCAGCGTGGTGCAGGAAGTGGCGGCATGGCGGGAGCGTCGCGCCGCGGAGACCAATCAGCCGGTGCGATTCGTCCTACCGGACATGGCGGTGGTCACCATTGCTCAGCGCGCCCCTGGCACCCGCGACGAGTTGGCGGCGATTCGGGGTGTGGACGGGCGACACACGGGCCAGGGCGCTGCCGAGGGAATTCTCAGTGCCATCCGGCGCGGCCTCGATGCTCCGCCCCCTCTCACCGGCCAGGCCCCACCCGAATTGGACCGGGCGTTGCGGCCGGCGGTGGCCTTGGTGACCGCATGGATCAGTCAACTCGGTCGGGATCTGTCGATCGATCCGTCCTTGCTCGCCACCCGAGCCGACATCGAGGCCCTGCTCCGCGGCGACGATGACGCCCGCCTGCGTGAGGGCTGGCGGGCGGACCTCATGGGCGAGCGAATCCAGGACCTCGTTGCCGGCCGGGCGGCCTTGGCCTTTGAGGGCGACGGCCAACTCGTCCTTGAGGACCGCTCACGTCCCGTCGGGTGATCACACGATGATGGCGATGGCAGCAACGCCCAGCACGGCAAGGGCAACCACCCCATAACGGAAGTCCCCGAGGCGAAACCAGCGGGCGACGAGCCAGGCGACCCGGATCAGGGGAGCACCAATGAGCACGAGGAGTGCGGCTGTGGCCACGGCCGCGTCGGGCCCCTCGGGCAGGAGGACGGCGACTGCAGCCAGTGTCGTGGCGAGGGAGACCAGCACCGTGAGCAGGATGGCGGTGGTGCGCTGACGGCGGATGCGGGCAGTGTGCTGGGGGGCCGGGTCCATGGGACCGTCATAGGCACTGTTCGCCTCGCTCATCGGACGACCAAGATGACGGCGACAGCTGCGAGGAGCACGGCGATGACCCGCCGGGTGGTTGTGGGAGCCAACAAGGCACTGACCCGGGTGCCCAGCACGCCACCGACGACCGCCCCGATCATGATGGCGCTGGTCCCGGCGAGGTCGACCCGACCCTGACCCCAGTAGACGATGAGGCTCACTGCGGCGGTAACGCCCACCGTAAAGGTGCTGGTGGCGGCGGCCACCTTGATGGGTACACGCATGACTTCCCGCATGACGGGCACCTTCATGAAACCGCCGCCCACCCCGGCGAGGCCTGACACCAGCCCGGCGATGGACATGAGCGACAGTGCGAGCGGCACGCGCTTGGCCTGATAGGGGACGACCTCGTCCCCGAGTCGATAGGCGCCACTGAGCGTGCCTGGCCACTCGCCACCCATCTCACCACCGAATGTGCCCTGCGGGAGGTTGTAAGGGGCAGTGGGCCGAGCGGCCGAGATGGCGGCAAGCAGGGCGACCGCTGCGAGCACCCATGTGAGCACGTCGGCACTGACGCGGTCACCAATGGCGGCGCCGATCACCGCCCCGCTCACGGCGACAATCTCGATGGTGACCCCGATCCGCTGGTGCACGAGTCCTTGGCGGATCTGGGGTGCGCCGGCAGCGAGCGATCCCGCCACCACCGAGGTGGCTCCGAGCGGGACGGCGATGAGGGGGTCGACCCCAGCAAGCACGAGGACCGGCACCAAAAAGAGCGCCCCTCCGAGGCCACCGAGAGTGCCGAGAAAGGCGCTGCCGACCGCAAAGAGGATCAGGATCCACGCCGCTGGCATCTAGGCGGCCTGCAGGGGTGCTGATGGGTACTTCAAGGCCACCCTGAGAAGTGTAGGACGCCCTTGCAAGCGCTCCGTTGAGGGCCGCTCAGGGGCCTCGGGGACCTAGTTGGCGGAGAGGGGTGCTCAGGACGGTAAAGTAGGTCGACACACCGGTAGCCGGACAGGGGAGTGCGCGGTGAAGAAGGGTCGGCATCGCCGCTTCGAGGAGGCCAGAGCCCTCAAGCGCACCACCATCGACCTCGAGGATCTCCTCGGCGGTCGCCCCCCCGAGCCATGTCCAGAGTGCGAGTGTGAGCCCGGCGCGGAACATGCCTCCTGGTGTCGCTTCGAGGAGTCCGAGGACGTCGAAGACTGATCAGGCGTCGGCGTGACGTCGTAGCGCCGGGTGAGGCAGCAGCGTCACCGGCACCGATTCGGTGGACGCCGACTCTCGCGTGGCGAGGTGTTCAGCCAGGGCGTCGTAGGGCTCCTGCCCGACCAGTTCGATGATTTCCTCAGCGAGAGTGCGCCACACCGGCGGACCGTGGCCGTCGCCGAACGCCTCGGGTGACTCGGTGCACCACCAGTTGAAGTCCTCGCCCCCTGCTCCCCAGTCCCGACGCTTCCATTCGGTGAGCATGTAGGTGAGGTGCCCGGCGTCACTGTGGTGGAAGTCGAGACGAAGGGGCACCTGCCAGCACACCGCGGGTTTCACATCGAGGGGGCGCTTGCCGGTCTGGAGTGCCATCAGATGCAGGGCGCATCCTGGACCCTCAACGAAGTCGGGGCGATTCAGGAAGATGCACGCCCCATCGTGGGTGCGAGTGACCCAGTCGTTCTCCTTGTTGCGGTGAATGGGATCACCGAGTTCCTCGGCCACCGACTTGAGCTGCCACTGGGCGTCGGTGAGTTCCCCCGCGAATTTCCTGACCTTCTTGCGGTCGGCCTTGTCGAGCAGGTGCGCCCCGTGTCGGCAGCACCCGATGTTGGCCTCCGGTGCCGGCTCGCTCTCGATGCCGAGACACCCCTGGCCATAGATGCACGTCCACGAACTGGTGAGGAACGTGAGGTCGAAGAGGTAGGTGTCGCCGTCGACCTCGACGGAGAACCACTCGTGGTCATCGCTGTGTGCCATTGACGCGCACCCTAGCGGCCACGCAGCGTGGTGCCGTTCACCCTTCGTCCCGTCGTCCCGGTCGGCTCTGTCATCATGGTCGGGTGGCTGGCGAGTTCGAGGACCTGCGCCGACGGCTGGAGGCGATCAGTGAGGAGCTCGCCGATCTCGCCCTGGCCCGACTGCGTGACTCCATCGACGCCGGAGGCCACGAACTGCCTGTCGACGAGCGGCTCATCACCCGGGCCCGCCGGGCCGTGGACAAGGCGGCCGCGC
>JALRFT010000179.1 GCA_023261915.1 Acidimicrobiales bacterium
AACTCGATCAACACCTCGGGGCTCCCCAGCGCGGCGAGCAGGCGCTCCGGTAACCGCTCGTCCGACACCAACGATGGCTTCACCCGTCGGAGCCCGTCGCAGCGGCGCCCCGGCCCAGCGCCGTGAGCGCGTCGGCCGGCCGATTGGTGATGACCGCGGCGACGCCGAGCGCAGCGAGTTCTGCGATGCGGGCCGGGTCGTCGACGGTCCACGTGTTGATGTCGAGGTCGAGTGCACGGCAACGTTCCACCAGCTCGGCGTCCACGAAGTGCTCCCACGGGTGCAGCGCCCGGTGGCCGGCTGCGACAGCCCGTTCCGGCGCATCGGGGTGCGCGTTCAGGTCGGCGACGAGCACACCGGTGGGCACCTCGGGCGCCACCTCGTGGAAGTGGTCGAGCGTGGCGGCGTCGAAACTCGACACGATCACCCGGTTCTCACACCCCGCAGCAGCGCGCTCCCGGAGCAGCTCCGCCACCGCGTCGGCGGGGTCGGTGCTCCACTCGACGCCCTCGCCGAGGTCGCCGGGGTCGTTCTTGATCTCGACGTTGACCAGCACCCCGCGGCATGCATCGAGCGCTGCCCGAAGATCGCACGTCCCCGACGGCGCGTCATCGAGCGGGGTACCCCACACCGTTCGCCCGTCCAGATACCACGCATCGTGGTGAACGATCAGCTGACCGCTCGCGGTCAGGCGGACGTCGAGCTCCACACCGTCGGCACCCTGTTCCACCGCCCCGGAGAAGGCCGCGACCGTGTTCTCCGGGTGGTCTGCCGAGGCACCGCGGTGCGCCACGACGAGCGGGGTTCGTGAGGTCGACATGTGCCGGAAACTTTTCCTTTACACGGTGAGTGGTCGGCGATACGGTGGCCTTGTTCACGGATTCACAAGTTCCCAGCTGCGGCGGGAAACCCGGGATCCGAGAATCTTGCACCAACCTACGCACCTGAGGGCCGTCCGCGGTCCGATTTCGACGGAGATGACGAGCACAGTGGCACTCACCTCAACCCGAAGCCTGGACATCGCATCCGACAACTGGCGTGACCAGTCCGCATGTCGGGACACCGATCCCACTCTGTTCTTCCCCGTCGGCACCACCGGCGCCGCCCTCGACCAGATCGCATCGGCCAAGGCCGTCTGCGACACCTGCGAGGCGAAGCAGCCGTGCCTCGAGTTCGCGCTGAGCACCAATCAGGACTCGGGCGTCTGGGGCGGCACCTCCGAGGAGGAGCGCCGAGCCATCCGTCGTCAGCGTGTCGCCGCCCGCCGCAAGGCTGGCTGACAGCCCCTCAGGGCGAGATCACCGGCACCGAGCCGGTGATGGGATCGGTCCGCTCCACGAGTGGCAGATCAATGACCACCACGGTTCCCCGGCGATCCGTGGGTCCCGCACCGTTCTCCATGGTGATGGAGCCATGCAGTTCGCTCGTCACGAGCGTCCGCACGATTGACAGCCCAAGGCTGGTCGTGTCGTCGATGGCGAACTCATCGGGCAGACCCACACCGTCGTCGACCACGGTCACCAAGAGGCGCTCGCCGTCGTTGTGCAGCTCGACCTCGACCTGACCACCGCCGGAGATGACGTCCGCGGGGTAGCCGTGTTCCACGACGTTTTGGAGCAGTTCGCTCAACACCACGGCCAGTGAGGTCGCCACCGGGCCGGGCAACACACCTGCCGACCCCCGGACCTCCACCCGCACCGGCCGCTCCGGGTCGACGAGACCCTCGGAGACCATGCGCACCAGCGAATCGAGCACGACGGCAAAGGGAACGTCGTCGCCCACTCCCTGAGCGAGTGTCTCGTGCACGAGAGCAATAGAGCGGATGCGACGCACCGAGTCGTCGATACCGGTCTTGGCTTCCGGTGAGCTCAGACGACGACCCTGCAAACGGAGCAATGACGAGATGGTCTGGAGGTTGTTCTTCACCCGATGGTGGATCTCCCGGATGGTGGCGTCCTTGGTCATGAGCAACCGGTCCCGGCGCCGCAACTCGGAGATGTCCCGCAGCAACACCACCCCGCCGGTCACCTCGTCTTCCTCGACGAGGGGAAGACAATGCAGAACGACGGTGATCTCCGCTCCGCGCTCCACCTCCTCCACCACAGGCCGACGACGCGAGAACCCCACCGTCACCGCCTCCTCATCGATGCCGAGCGCTCCCAAGGTGGCTCCCTCGGCGTTGGCGTGGAACCCGAGACGATGCAGGGCCGACACGGCGTTGGGGGATGCGAACTCGACCCGACGGTCGCCATCGAGCACGAGCAGGCCGTCCCCGACGCGCGGGGCTTCGTCAGAGAGGCCCTCGACATGGGAGAACGGAAACAGACCGGTCGCCACCATCTGGGCCAGCCGGTTGAAGACCTCAAGGTAGGCCCGTTCCAACTCTCCCGGCTGTCGACCCACGTGCGGTGTGCTGTCACGGGTCAACACGGCAATAGTCGACCCCTCGAATCGCACGGGGAGGCACAGGCTCTGCACCGGTTGGGGAATCCCGTCGATGTGTTGCTCACTCTCGGTGATCTCACCCGTCTCCCAACTACGGAACACGGCCGGTCGCTCCGCTGCGGGCAGCACCGACCCCACCAGGTCACTGCGATACAACGTCTGGCTGGTGAGCGGCCGCACCTGACCGAGCACCACCAGCGAACGTCCGGTGACGGCATCACCCAAGGCATCACTCCGAGTGACTGGTACCAACAACAACAGGTCGGCGAAACACAGGTCAGCGAGCAAACCCCACGTGGCCACGAGACGTCCGAGATGGTTCACCGCCGCGTCGGGCAGGGTCGTGTGATAGCGGGCGATCTCGGTGGTGGTAGCCATCAGTGCAGTACCCCGAAGCCGACCGTGGCGCTCATCGCCACACCGCCCGACCCATGGCCAACAGTCCCGACAACTCGAAGATGTCGGCGTCGAAATACGGCACCGACGCTACGAGATCGGGGACCCGGGCGAGTTCACCGCGTTGCTCGGCTTCCCTCGTGGCCACCACCCGGTAGTTGAGAAAGCTCTCCCCTACCTCGGCGAGGACCCTCGCCATCATCTCCTGACCCGCCGACCCGGTGTCGTCTGCTCCAGGATCCACGGGCACCATCTCGGCTGCCAACTTGGACGCCTCGGCCACACGGCGCGCCGCCACCTCGGCAGCCTCGGGGTCACGGAGACACCAGCGGTCAATGCAGTCCGGAGCGGTGCTATCCACCTCAGGGCGGCCCGGTCGGTCTGGATCAGCGCATGGGCAATTCTCTGCCTGCGCGAAGGCGTTCCGGACCGCGCCCCTCCACTACCCGAATTGATCTTCCCTTCCCCTTGCATCGCCCGGCAAGGCTAGCCGTGCTCGGGTGGTGACATCGTCGGGACCTCAGGGAGAGGCGGAGTGGGCGCCCGGCACCAGCGCCACCACCTGTCGGGTCCGCCTTCGCGGAGTCTTCGGGCGGTCGCAATGGAAGAAGACTTCGGGTATGTCCAGGGTCTTGGTCGTCTCGAC